>CAZKRH010000042.1:0-1918 GCA_964555115.1 uncultured Nitrospiraceae bacterium
CTCATCGGTCATCGTGTCGGGGATATTGTCAAAGTCAATCGACCCGCGGGTATGATTGAATACGAAATTCAAGAAATATTTTTTCAGGAGTTATAATATGCCATCTGCCATCTCTGTCGTGACCTTGATTACCGATTTTGGCGACCGGGACTATTTTGTCGCCAGTATGAAAGGGGTCATGCTGGGCATCAATAATCAAACCCGCATTATTGATGTGTCCCACCAGGTCACGCCGCATTCAATTGAAGAAGCGGCTTTTCTGTTGAATTCGTGTTATCACTATTTTCCCGATGGAACCATCCACGTCGTAGTCGTAGACCCAGGCGTGGGGTCCTCGCGACGGGGAATACTCGTGAGCACCTCTCGTTATCACTTTCTTGCCCCTGACAATGGCGTGCTGAGCTATATCTTCGAAAACGAGCTGGACGTGGAAGTTCGTCAAATTGAAAATCGTCAATTTTGTCTGGATTCTGAAGGCGCGACCTTTGACGGACGGGATTTATTCGCCCCCTCGGCAGCCTGGCTAACCAGGGGGCAAACGCCTGGGGCGTATGGTCGGTTAGTTACGGATTACGAAAAACTGCCGATCCAAAAACCAGAAGTACGGAAAGGTATTTTGCACGGCCGTGTGGGCTATATCGATCACTTTGGGAACATCATGACGGACATCACCCCTGACGACATCAAAACTTTACAAGACATCACCAAGAAAAAAGACTTTTCCATTCAACTGCGTGACACCACGATTCAAGAATTGAAGACCCATTATGAACAAGGATCACCTGAGACTGCGAGTGCTCTCATTAATAGCAACGGCTATGTGGAAATATTTCTTCAACAGGGAAGGGCCAGTGACCAGCTCGGAGTCAATCTTGGCGATTCCATCCAAGTAACCTGAAACGGTTCATCTTGTACCGACTCAATCGCCTGTGACACTTATCCCAGCAATAAAGCCAGTAGACCAGGCCCACTGAAAATTAAACCCGCCAATTCGTCCATCGCAATCCAGCATTTCACCAATCAGGTAGAGACCTGATACGTTTCGTGACATCATGGTCTGAGGATTAATCTCATTCAGCGGAATGCCACCAGCCGTGACCTCGGCAAAATTCCATCCCCGATGGGCGATCACGGGGACAGGGAGATCGGTGAGAACGTTGACGAGGGTTTTTCGTTTTGCCTGCGGTAATTGGTTGAGTGGCATGTTCGCCAAATTTTGCGCACCTGTTTTTTCAATATTTTCCCTGAATGGCTCTTTGGCTCCTTGATCAGTCAAATGACAAAGGGCTTCCGCCAATCGAGCCGGTAATCGTTGAGCGAGTAACGTTCCAATGGATTTTCTCCCGGGTTGACGAGAAGCGTTGTCCATCCAGCGATCAACCTCTTCAATCGTTTGCTCGGGAAAACACGAAATGAACACCATGACTTCCTGCCCTTGGCCTTTGGCCATCACCCAAAAACGACTGGCATCTAATACCACCGGGCCGCTCATCCCGAAGTGCGTCCACAGCAGGCTACCAACTCGACGATCAACAACCTTCCGATTCACTCGTGTCGTCACCCTCACTTCATGAGATATGCCAGAAAGCCTAGCATGGAAAAATGCGTCTGCAAGTACCAGAGGAACCAGCGCGGGGTAGGTGGGTGTGATGGAATGTCCTAATCGTTCGGCCATAACCCAACCCTTTCCATCCGATCCGGATTTGGGTAGGGACTGTCCGCCCGTGGCCATGATCACTCGTCGTGCGGTTATCTGTCCGTGTTCGAATTCAATGAGAAATCCAGAATCCGTGTGGGATATAGATTGAACTCGGTGTTTCGTCAAGATTGTAATTTCCAATTCTTGGCAACGCCGAAGGAGTGCATCCAGAACGGTACGAGCTTTGTTGCTTATGGGAAACAGTTTTCCGGTGGTTTC
>CAZKRH010000043.1:0-13780 GCA_964555115.1 uncultured Nitrospiraceae bacterium
TACTGGAATTCGTCGTTCAATGGCACACTTTTCAGTCATACACCGTGTGCCTTTTAAAAACAGTTTCACCCCTTCCCTTCGACACATCCGGCATACCGGACCGTTATAATTTGCCACGATGCCCCTCTCTCTTCGTTTTTAGACTTAGTACAGTTAGATAGTTAACCAAGGTTACACCCGCCTTTTCTTGGGTGGCCGACATCCATTATGGGGAATGGGAGTCACGTCACGAATGAGAGTCACCCGCAATCCCGTAGATTGCAGTGCGCGTACAGCCGACTCCCGACCAGAGCCCGGCCCATTGACATAGACATCAATTTGCCTCATCCCCTGCTCCATCGCTTTTCTTCCCGCAGCTTCGCCTGCTCTCGTTGCAGCAAAGGGGGTGCTTTTTCTTGAACCTTTAAATCCCAAACTCCCTGAACTCGACCATGCAATGGCATTACCACCCATATCAGTAATGGTGACCAAGGTATTATTAAAAGAAGCCCGAACATGAGCGATCCCAGCTTGTACCATCTTCTTATCTTTTTTCTTTCCCTTTTTCACGCTCATTCTTCAGATCCTTTCTCGGATGATCAATAACAAAGCTCAGCCTTATGTCTTATCTTTTTACCGGTTTCGCCTTACCCCCAATTGCGCGTCGTTTCCCTTTTCTCGTTCGCGCATTGGTTTTGGTCCGTTGCCCACGGACAGGAAGTCCTCTCCGATGACGAAGGCCTCGGTAGGCACCGACATCTACTAATCGTTTAATACTGAAAGTGACTTCCTTTCGGAGATCCCCTTCTACTTTAAAATCACGTTCAATGACTTCTCGAAGTTTGAGAATATCGTCTTCTCGAAGATCTTTGACCCGAACAGACCCATCAATACCTGTTTGGGCTAAAATTTTCAGAGCACTCCACCGACCAATTCCAAAAATATACGTTAATCCGATATCGACACGTTTGCCTACCGGAAGATCTACCCCTGAAATTCGAGCCATAATCGACGCCTCACAGCCTAAGGACCAACAATTCTAAGGAAAAACGAGGAAAGATTTCCTCGTTTGCTCCACTACCCTTGTCGTTGTTTATGCCGGGGATTGGTACATCGAACCCGGACAACACCCCGACGACGAAATACTACACACTTGGAACAAATCGGTTTTACTGATGATTTGACCTTCATAAAGTCTCCTTACTCCTCACTTAAACCGGTAGGTAATTCTCCCTCTGGTCAGGTCATAAGGGGAAAGTTCCACCGTGACCCTATCTCCAGGTAGAATGCGGATAAAATGCATTCGCATCTTCCCTGAAATATGGGCAAGAATGACCTGTCCACTTTCTAATTTGACACGAAACATAGCATTGGGCAATGTCTCATTGACCGTCCCTTGCACTTCGATGACATCTTCCTTGGCCATTATGAGTTCATACCTGCCCTTCGATACACCTGGTTGCTGTTAAACAGTGGTCAATATCCTTGGTGGCCCCCCACTTTGAATCGCCACTGTATGTTCAAAATGTGCAGATAGACTACCATCTACAGTGACGGCGGTCCACTGGTCATCTAACACACGAACATGATAATGCCCCATGTTGATCATGGGTTCTATAGCCAAGACCATCCCTGCCTGAAGACGCGGGCCTTGGCCAGGGCGTCCATAATTGGGAACCTGAGGCTCTTCATGCAATTGACGACCAATCCCATGTCCAACAAAATCCCGAACGACTGAAAATCCAAATGGCTCAATATGGGATTGGACGGCGTAGGAAATATCAGATAACCGTTTCCCAACTACCGCACATTCAATGCCCTTTTCCAGCCCCTCGTTCGTCACTCGAATCAATGTCGCAATACGATCAGACACCTGACCGACGGGTACAGTAATCGCCCCATCTCCATAAAATCCCTGAACAATGGCTCCTAAGTCAAGGCCAATGATATCGCCATCTTTCAGAACCCTTTTGGATGGAATCCCATGAACCACTTCCTCGTTAATGGAAGCACATAAGGTTTTGGGGAAATCTCGATACCCTTTAAAAGCTGGGATTCCGCCATGATCCCGAATAAACTCTTCTGCCACTGAATCAAGATGTAGGGTGGTGACCCCTGGCGCTACTTCCTTCAAAAGGACTTGATGCGCTTCAGCGACTATATTTGAGGCAAGAGCAATCAGCTCCACCTCTTCCGGTGTTTTAATGACAATCATGAAGGCTTATGGAGCAGGAAAGAGAGCTAACAATCGACTTTGCACCGTTTCCACCGCCCCTGAACCATCCAGCTCTTCAAGTAGGCTCCTTTGTTTATAGTACTGAATCAATGGCATCGTTTGCTCTTCATACACAGAAAGCCTGGATTCCACCGTTTCTTTCTTATCATCATTTCGCTGAATCAGTTCTCCTCCACATTCATCACATTGCCCAGCTACCTGAGGAGGCACAAATTCCACATGAAAGACTGCAGGACATTTCGAACAACTTCGTCTTCCACTCAATCGACGAACAATTTCATCCCTGGGAATCACAAAGTAAATGACTTTATCGAGGGAAGCCTGTTTGGCTTCTAACAGGCTCGACAATTCATCTGCTTGCGCTACTGTCCTGGGAAAACCATCTAAAATAAAGCCTTGTGCGCCTTCGGGTGACCCAATTGTTTCCTCAACTAACCCAATCACCACCTTATCGGGAACCAAATCTCCCCGATCCATATATTGCTTCGCTTCCAGGCCCAAAGGAGTTTTATTGGAAACCGCTGACCGAAGCAGGTCACCCGTTGAGATTTTGGGAATGTGGTATGCGCTGGAGACTAATTCAGCTTGCGTTCCCTTCCCAACTCCTGGAGCACCCAAAAACACGACGCGCATGACTCGTTAAGAACTTCGTCCTTTCAACCTTCCCTTGGCGAGAAACCCATCATAATTCCGCATGAGCATATGCGATTCAATTTGTTGTGCTGTATCTAGTCCAACCCCAATCACAATCAGCAAGGATGTCCCTCCAAAGTAAAAGGGGACACCCAACCGGTAAATTAAGAGCTCTGGGATGACACAGACAATGGCTAAATAAATTGCCCCTGCAAAGGTAATCCTCGTTAACACTTTGTAAATATAATCTGCGGTTCGCTGGCCAGGCCTGATTCCTGGAATAAACCCGCCATGCTTCTTCATGTTATCTGACATATCAACAGGGTTTAAGACCACTGCCGTATAAAAGAAACAGAAGAACAAAATCATCCCCACATACATCAGGGTATACACTAAAGACCCAGGGGCGAGATTCGCGCCAATTGCCTGAACCCAAGGCACATCGATAAATCCTGTTATCGTGGCCGGAAACGCAATAATGGAGGAAGCAAAAATAGGCGGAATCACACCAGCCGTATTGATTTTTAGAGGGATATGAGTACTTTGTCCTCCAAATATCTTCCTCCCAACAACTCGTTTGGCATATTGAACTGGGACTTTCCGTCTACCCGTTTCCAGGAAAACTATGGCGGTCATGACTGCTAACATGACCACTATCAACAAAATGAGGAGGAGAAGGCTGAGCTGACCAACCTGATATAACTCAAAGGTTTGATAAACGGCACTAGGAAGACGGGCCACAATACCCGCAAAAATGATAAGGGAAATGCCGTTCCCCACTCCACGCTCCGTGATCTGTTCCCCTAACCACATAAGGAAAGCCGTTCCAGTAGTCAGGGTAATCACGGTCATGAGCCGAAAGGCCCAACCAGGTTCGATCACATAGATCCCACCCCGCATTCCTTCCAACCCCACGGCTATACCAAAACCTTGGATAAGGGCGATCCCTATGGTGCCATAGCGGGTATATTTAATTATCGTTTTTCTGCCCTGCTCCCCCTCCTTGGCAAGTTTGGAAAGATGTGGAATGACCACGGTAAGCAGTTGGATGATAATAGAGGCGCTGATATAGGGCATAATGCCCAAGGCAAAAATCGTAAGCCGTGAGAGCGCACCACCTGAGAATATATCCAAGAACCCAAGTAGGGCCCCACCCTGCTCATGGAGAAACTTGGCCAACTCATCATTGTTGATACCGGGAGTGGGAATGTGAGCCCCAATCCGGTAAACGGCCAGCATAGCAAGTGTAAAGAGTACACGTCTGCGTAACTCCGGAATTTTAAGAATGTTTTGGAAGCTCGTGATGAGCCGTTCAAGCACGGCCGATGACCTTGGCTTGCCCGCCTGCCTGTTGGATTTTTTGGAGTGCAGACTTACTAAACCTATGAGCCTCAATCACCAGAGGACGATCGAGGTCACCATTGCCTAATATTTTGACTGGCTTGCTTGCTTTTCTGACGATTCCTTTATCTAGGAGAACTTTATGGGTAAATTCTTCAATATCTGTTATGCCGGACAGAGTGGCTAAGTTCACGATACAATATTCCACACGGTGGATATTGTGAAACCCACGCTTGGGAAGACGACGCGCTAACGGCATCTGTCCACCCTCAAATCCCACCCCATTGGCTCGCCCAGCCCTGGCTAACATACCCTTATGCCCTTTTCCCGACGTTTTCCCAGATCCAGAACCCGGCCCGCGGCCCAGTCGCCTTTTTCGTTTTTGCTTTCCTGGATTACGGGGTAATTCGCTTAATTTCATGAGTCACTCACTTCTACTAAATGTTTCACCTTATTAACCAAGCCTCTCACTTGATCGGTATTGGGGCGAGTCACTGTTTGCTGAAGGCGTCGTAACCCGAGACTCAAGAGAAATTTCCTTTGAGGTGCAGGCCTTCCCACGGGGCTTCGTTTTAACGTAATGGTCAACTGACTTCCGTTCCACAAGGATTTTTGTCCCACGCTACCTTCTCCAATTAGGCTTATGACACGATTTCCGAATGCCGAATGCGGCGAACTTCTTTGGGATCCTGTAATTGAGACAACCCTTGCAGTGTGGCACGAACCACATTGAAAGGATTGCCTCTCCCAAGAGTTTTGGCAATAACATTATGGGCGCCTAGTACCTCAAGAATATTGCGAACGGCCCCACCGGCAATAATTCCCGTCCCTTCCTTTGCAGGCTTCATCAAAATATGTTCAGCCCCAAACCGCCCATGCACATCATGGGGAATACTCCCATTCTTCAGAGGCACATGAATCAAATGCTTTTTAGCCTGACCCACGGCTTTGGCGATAGCAGGCGGAACTTCTGTCGCTTTTCCTTTTCCAATACCAACCCACCCTTCACCATCTCCCACCACGACCAAGGCACAAAAGGAAAAACGCTTCCCACCCTTGACCACCTTGGCTACTCGGTTAATAGTGACCAACTTATCTTTTAGATTGAGTTCATCAGGGTTTACACGCACAACATCCAGCTCCTTAGGAAGTTAAAAATTTAAGCCCCCTTCACGACATCCTTCAGCCAAGGCCTTCACCCGACCATGAAAAAGCCGCCCCCCTCGGTCAAACACCACCGAGGAAATATTTTTGGCTTTCGCCCTTTCCGCTAACAGAACCCCAACGGCTTTTGCCGTTCCGATTTTCCCACTATCAGAAGCTTTTCCTTTGACGTTGGAGTCTGTACTGGAAGCGGACACTAACGTACGCCGCTGAAAATCATCAATAATTTGGGCATAGATACACGCGTTACTTCGAAAAACATTGAGACGAGGACGCTCCCCCGATCCATTAACCTTTTTTCGAATCCTGACTTTTCTTCGTTCAAAACGTTGTTGTTTTTTAGGATCACTCATAGCTATTTTTTACCAGCTTTACCAGCTTTTTTAATCAAGGTTTCTCCAGAATATCGAATACCTTTTTGCTTATAGACATCAGGTATTCGAATGCCACGGATATTTGCCGCCGTTTGGGTCACCATCCGTTTATTAATCCCTTTGAGTGTAATCACGGTTTGCTTCTCAACCGAGACCTGCACTTCGGCGGGAATGGTTAATTCAACCGGGTGCGCATATCCCACGTTGAGGGTCAGGGTTTGCCCTTGAATTTGAGCTCGATACCCTATTCCAGTAAGCTCTAACGTTTTTTCGTATCCTGCACTGACCCCATGAATGAGGTTATCCAATTCTGCCCGAGTCAGCCCATGAAGCGCTTTCTGCATTTTGCTGTCAGCCGAACGGTTGACCTGGACCACACCATCCCCAACCTCTACACTCATGCCAGGAGCTAAGGTCCAACTTAATTGACCAAGAGGACCCTTTACCGCCACAGCCCCATCATGAACCTTCACTTCAACACCTGACTTAATGGGAATAGGCTTTCGCCCTATTCTTGACATCGATATTCTTTCCCCTTTTAATTTCGCGTTTCTGAATTCCCTAGCCCGTTACCAAATATGACACAACACTTCGCCACCAATCCCCCGCTGACGACATTCACGACCAGTAAGTACACCCTCTGTTGAAGACAATATGGACACCCCCAAGCCCCCAATGACCCTTGGGACCTTGTCTTTGGGGACGTACACCCGAAGGCCAGGCTTACTAATCCGACGAATTCCAGTAATAACAGATTTTTTTTCTCGTCCACCAAGATAGCGCAATTCAATTTGATATAAAGGTTTTCCCTCGTTCTCTACCTTGGAATACCTACGAATAAACCCCTCACCTTGAAATACTTGCAGAATAGCCCCTTTGAGTTTCGAGGCAGGGACCAGCACGGTGGGATGCCCTCGCTGAGCTCCATTGCGAATTCGAACAAATAAATCAGAAATAGGATCGGTCATTGACATAGCAACTCGCCTCTCAATCAACTCAAGCTAAAACAAGACACACAACCCAGCCAACCCTGTTCCCACGATTCAGGAACTACCAACTGGACTTGGTCACACCTGGAACATCGCCTTTTAGGCTATTCAATCGGAAACAAATTCGACACATACTGAACCGTCGCAAAAATCCACGAACTCTGCCACAGAGAGGGCATCGGTTATAACGGCGAACCTGAAACTTTGGTTCAGCACGTGCCTTGTTCTTTAATGCTTTTCTAGCCACACACTTCCCCTTGTCATGCTGAAAATAATTTTACTTTCGAAAAGGCATGCCTAAATGGGCTAACAACGCTTTCGCCTCATCATTTCGCTTGGCACTGGTCACAATGGTAATATCCATTCCATGAATGGACGCGACCTCATCATATTTAATCTCCGGAAAGGTGAGTTGTTCCTTGAGACCAAGGGTATAATTTCCCCTTCCATCAAAAGCCTTGGTGGAAACACCTCGAAAATCCCGTATTCGTGGCAAGGCAATACTTAACAATCGATCTAGGAATTCATACATTCGGGTACTTCTCAAAGTCACCTTGGCTCCAATGGGCATTCCCTGTCGCAGTTTAAACCCAGCGATAGCTTTTTTGGCCCTGGTCATCACCGGCTTTTGTCCAGTGATCACAGCCAATTCAGCAATCGCCGAATCAAGGAGTTTCACGTTTTGAATGGCTTCTCCCATTCCCACATTGAGGACGATTCGCTCTATTTTGGGAACCTGCATGGGGTTGGAATAGGAAAATTCCTTCATCATACTGGGAAGCACTTCCTCTCGATAAAACTTCTTTAATCGAACAGCAGTGGTGGCATGACCAGTTTCTTTTTTTGTCGCAGAACCAGTTGTTTTACTCATCAGGCTTTATCCAATATCTCATCTGGATTTTTCTTAAGAAAACGAACCTTTCGTCCACCTTCCAACATTTTAAACCCGATACGTGATGGCTTTTGAATATCCTCAGCATAGGCCATGACATTGGAAATGGCCATGGGACCTTCACGCTCTAGAATTCCACCTTGACGATTTTTTTGAGTGGGTTTGGTATGCCGTTTAATGATGTGCAACTTCTCGACCGTCAAGACACCTTTGTCAGGGTTCACGGAAAGAACTTTCCCAGTCTTCCCTCGATCACGACCAGTAACAACCATCACCATGTCACCCTTTTTTATCCTGGACTTACCCTTCATTCCTTTATTCCCTTTATGGCCAATACCACGTTGCCTATATTACCTCAGGTGCAAGAGAGATAATCTTCATATACTTTTTTTTCCGTAGTTCCCGTGCAACCGGCCCAAAAATTCTGGTCCCTAAAGGATCGCCAGTATTATTCACCAAGACACAGGCATTCCGGTCAAATCGAATATAGGACCCATCTTCGCGCCGCAAGCTTTTCCTGGTCCTGACAATCACGGCTCTGACCACATCACCTTTTTTGACCGAGGCCTTGGGAATCGCTTCCCTCACAGAAACCACAATAATATCCCCCAGGCCACCGTACCTTCTTCGCGTGCCTCCTAACACATGAAAGCACCGAACACTTTTAGCCCCGGAATTATCAGCGACATCCAGATAGGTATAATTTTGAATCATGGCGAAATATCACTCCACATCATCAACACACCCCTACTCGCTCCCATGTTATTTATTTAACGCCCGGCTTTTTTCGCCTCGCTCAACGATTTCCGCCACACGCCAAGACTTGTCCTTACTCAGGGGCCTTGTGTGCACAATTTTTACGATATCACCTACCTTCGCTTCATTTTTTTCATCATGCGCTTTAAACTTGGAAAGCTTTCGAACTATTTTCCTATATAAGGGGTGAGGCACAAAACGGGTCACTCCCACAACCACCGTTTTATTCATTTTATCGCTAATGATTTTTCCAGTTGTCGTTCTAGGCTTAGTACGCATTGCTCTCTTTCTTATTCATTCTCCACAATCCAACCCGTCCATCAATTCGCCGACCGTTCTTTTTCCACATAAATGGTTTTGGCTCTTGCAATATCTCGACGAACCTGTCGAATCCGCATGGGATTTTCAATTCGCCCCATCGCCAGCTGGCAACGAAGGTGAAACAGTTCCTGTTTTAATTGACTAACCTTCTCGCCCAATTCTTGGACCTCTAGGATCCGTAATTCCTTAACATCCACGCTTCATTACCTCACGATCGGGATTTCATCCCGAACCACAAATTTTGTAGCAAAAGGCAATTTATGACCGGCGAGCCGAAAAGCTTCTTCCGCTACCGTTCGACTCACATCATCCATCTCGTATAAAATTCTTCCAGGTTTGACTACCGCAACCCATAACTCAGGATTTCCCTTTCCTTTTCCCATTCTCACCTCTGCAGGCTTTTTGGTAATAGGCTTATCGGGAAAGATTCTCGTCCAAATACGACCACCACGCTTCACATGTCGAGTCATGGCAATTCTTGCAGCCTCAATTTGCCTTGCTGTAATCCGTCCGGGCTCCAACACCTTTAAGCCATATTGCCCAAAAGCAACCTCCCCACCACGGTAGGCCTTTCCTCGCATTCGACCCTTTTGGACCTTTCGATATTTTACTTTTTTAGGAGCAAGCATGTGTGTTCTCTACCTGTAAAAATACCAATCAACCATTACATCATATTTAAGGATGCTTCTGAACGCTCAAGGGATGGTAGCACAGCGTCCCCCTTATAAATCCAAGCCTTGACTCCAATTATTCCATAGGTGGTCTTCGCTTCAGCAAAACCATATTCAACATCTGCTCTCAGCGTATGAAGAGGAACTCTTCCTTCTCGATACCATTCGGTCCGAGCAATCTCATTGCCGCCAAGACGACCTGCACAGGCCACTCGCACTCCCAAGGCTCCTAACCGTAATGCCGATGCCACACTCCGCTTCATGGCTCTTCGAAATGCCACACGCTTTTGTAGCTGAAGGGCAATATTTTCGGCGACTAACTGAGCGTCAAGTTCTGGCTTTTTGATTTCCTTAACCGTGACATACACTTCACGACTATATTGCTGCTCTAAATTAGCTTTCAGTTTGTCAACTTCTGCACCCTTACGACCAATAATAATTCCAGGACGTGCAGTGTGGATAATAACTTTTACCTGGTTTCCGGATCGTTCAATTTCAACCTTAGAAATTCCTGCATGGAAAAGGCGAGTTTTCACCACCCTACGAATTTCAATGTCTTCATGGAGCTGCTTCACATAGTCTTTCTTGGAATACCAACGCGAATTCCACGTTCTGGTATATCCAAGCCGAAAACCGTATGGATGAGTTTTGTGTCCCATAAAAACTAATTCGCTCCTTCCCTCATTGACGCCAATCCTTCCTTACGCCGATTCAGTTGACCCCACGACGATGGTCACATGGCTCGTTCTTTTTTTAATGGGGTTGGCCCGACCCATGGAGCGAGCCCGAAATCTCTTCAATACCGGTCCCCCATCAACATAGGCCCTGACAATTTTCAATGAGTCCTTTTCCCCAATTTCTTTTTGGCTTGCGTTAGCTACGGCAGAATTAAGCAGTTGCTCCACCACTCTCGCAGCTGCCCGCGGCAAATATCGGAGCGCGGTCAAGGCTTCAGGGACTTCCTTTCCCCGAACAAGGTCAATGACCAGCCTCACTTTTCGAGGGGTCATTCGGACATGTCGTAACACTGCTTTTGCCTCAGCCATGAAATTTCCTCAAGCCCTATAGTTTTTCATAAAAAGATCAGATTCATTCAATGGAATGACGAGCCCACTTCCGTTGGCCATGGCTATGACTATTTTAACTTCACACCTTTTTCAGACCTTGCCGCTCCATGGCCCTTAAAAAATCGGGTCGGAGAAAATTCTCCAAGCTTATGGCCCACCATATTTTCGGTGACATATACTGGAACGAACTTTCTGCCATTGTGCACGGCAAAGGTATGACCAATCATTTCAGGGAAGATGGTGGATCGCCGAGACCAAGTTTTGATCATCTTACTGTCATTGGAATCATTCATCTTTTCTATTTTTTTCAAAAGATGATCATCAATAAATGGCCCCTTTTTAATGGATCTTGGCATAACGTTTCCTACATTCCCTTTCCGGGATCCTTATTTCTTTCGTCGTGAAATAATGAACTTCGAGGAAGCCTTCTTTTTCTTTCTGGTCTTATATCCCTTCGTTGGCAGGCCCCAGGGAGATACCGGATGGGGATTCCCTTGCCCTGCCTTCCCTTCTCCTCCTCCATGAGGATGATCCACGGGATTCATGGCCACGCCTCTAACACTGGGAAGCCAACCCATCCATCGAGAACGACCTGCTTTCCCAATATTAATTTTGCCATGGTCAGTATTCCCAACCTGGCCCACGGTAGCAAAACACACACCCAAGATTTTCCTCATTTCACCAGAAGTTAACCGGACCTGAATGTATTTCCCATCACGCCCCATAACCTGAGCGGCACCACCAGCACTTCGAACCAGCTGACCACCTTTTCCAGGCTTTAATTCAATATTATGAATGGTGGTTCCTAAAGGCATTGAGGACAAAGGCATGGCATTACCAGGACGGACTTCTACTTTCGCTCCCGCCTCAATGGTATCCCCACGATTGAGCCCCACGGGTGCCAGAATATAGCGTTTTTCCCCATCGGCGTAGTGCAAGAGTGCGATTCTGGCCGACCGATTGGGATCATATTCTATAGTTGAAACTTTGGCGGGAACATCAAGTTTATTTCGTTTAAAATCAATGATGCGATACAGCTGCTTATGGCCCCCACCTCGATATCTACTGGTGATACGGCCTTGGTTATTTCTCCCACCAGTTTGACTCTGGGCTTCTGTCAGACTTTTTTCTGGCCTTTTTTTGTCCAATCCTTCCCCTACAATTCCCGACATACCCCGTCGACCTGGAGAAGTTGGCCTAAAGACTTTAATACCCACCTATCACCTCACACTCCAAATAACACCACCCAAAACCCGCACTCGTGGTCGACACAACAGGACAATCCATTCCATTATGCACTTTCATATAATTCAACTTTTTCACCCTCATGAAGCGTAATAATGGCCTTTTTCCAGCTTGCTCTTCGACCAACAAACTTACCCTGCCGTTTCTTTTTTCCAAGGACATTCATCACATTCACCGATTTAACTTTCACCTTTAAGGCCAGTTCGACAGCCTGTTTAATCTCTATCCGATTCGCGTCAGGCCTGACCGCAAAGGCCACCCGATTGGCTTGCTCACGCAAACCGGTGATTTTTTCGGTGAGGAGAGGACGCAATAATATATCAAACGCTTCCGTTTTCATGACCAAATTTCCTGAATTTTTTGCATATCATTTTCCATGACAAGGATCACATCATAGTAAAGGATATCGTAGACATTTAATCCATCGGGTGAAACCACTTTCACGTTCTTCAGATTTTTCCCTGCACGAACCAGCATCTCCAACCCCTCACTAGTCACGATTAAAGCTTTTCCGGTAATCCCAAACTCTTTGAGCTTGGCTACCAAATGGCGAGTCTTTGGTTCAGAAATAGAAAATCCTTCAACCACCTTCAACTGATCCTCTGATTTCTTTGAGGATAAAGCTGAATACATCGCTTCTCGATACATTTTTCGAGGAAGAGAAAATCCATATTTTCTTGGCCTTGGACCAAATACAATTCCCCCGTGGCGCCAAATAGGAGATCGATTAGACCCTGAACGAGCCCGACCTGTATGTTTTTGCTTCCACGGCTTCTTCCCTGTTCCACTCACTTCACCTCTACTTTTTGTAGAAGCTGTCCCTTGACGGGACGAAGCTCTCTGCATGACCACCGCAGCCTGAACCAAAGAGTGATCAGGGGAAGACAAAATCAACTCATTTTTTACCTCTACAGTCTTGACTGTTTTTCCTTTGGAATTGACCACGTCAACAGTAGCCATACTCAGGAACTCCCCTTCGCCTTCCGAATCACGACAACCGATCCCTTAGAACCAGGAACAGCCCCTAGCACGAGAAGGATATTATCTTCACTTCTGACATTGACGATTCTCAAACCCTTAATCGTGACAGTTTTATTTCCCATGTGCCCTGGAAGCTTTTTATTTTTAAGAACTCGAGAAGGATAGGAGCTACAGCCAATAGAACCTGGCGCCCGATGAAACATGGAACCATGCGTGGCGGGACCCCCAGCAAAATTATGGCGCTTCATCACACCCTGAAATCCCTTTCCCTTGGAGCAACCCTGCACGTCCACCAAATCACCAGCCTGAAACATATCTGCATTAATAATGTCCCCCACCTGGCAATCCGCTTCTCCTCTAAATTCTTTTAAATACTTCCACATTTTTGAATTTCCTGAACGCAAATGACCAATTCTTGCTTTGGTTAATTTCTTTTCCGCCACTTCATGAAATCCAATTTGTACAGCACTATAACCATGCTGGGATTGGGTTTTCACACTGGTCACCCCACAGGGACCAGCCTGAATGAGGGTGACAGGGAGTAGCCTACGATGTTCATCGTAATATTGTGTCATGCCCAACTTTGTACCAAATAATCCAACAGCCATGATATTGACCTACAGTTTCTACCTTGAATCTAGTTCAGATTGATTCACTTACAGCTTAATTTCAACATCCACCCCGGCTGCTAAGTTTAATTTCATGAGAGCATCCATGGTATCTGGAGTTGGCTCCATAATGTCCAAGAGGCGCTTGTGGGTTCGTATTTCAAACTGTTCCCGTGACTTCTTGTCAGCATGAGTCGATCGTTGAACAGTATATTTTTCAATTCGCGTGGGCAACGGGACTGGCCCTGCTACCCGTGCACCCGTTTGCTTAACAGTATCTACAATTTCACGGGCAGATTGATCGAGTATACGATAATCAAAGCCCTTGAGCCGGATCCGAATTCGTTGATCAACACTCATAACCTTCTTTTCGCTCCCCTATGCTATAATCTCCGTCACCACTCCGGCGCCCACCGTCCGGCCGCCCTCACGGACCGCAAACCGTACCCCCTGCTCCATCGCAATCGGCACGATCAACTCCCCCGTAAACGTCACATTATCCCCCGGCATCACCATCTCCACT
>CAZKRH010000044.1:0-2518 GCA_964555115.1 uncultured Nitrospiraceae bacterium
CCTTTAATTTTCGGTCACGGTTTTTTGCAAAGGTAGGGTAGTTGGCAGGGGCTCCTTGATCGGACATGGTCAGCCAATGACGGACTTGTCGCTCAATGGATTTCGAATCGGCATGAGCCTTTAATAGGGTAAGAAATTGGAGTTGTCGATGTGAGCGATACATGAGCCATGCATCCGTCGTGTCCGGAAATTGATTGATCAGTGGGGTAATCTGCCGAACCTGAATTGGGGAAAGATCTCCAACCCAACCTTCTAACCAATCGATGACAGAGTCTACTCGTTTGGCTTTTCGAACGACAGGATCGCTCTCAATTTCATCAAGCAATTCCTGATTGTTCACCCTCATCACGTGTTCAAAGTACTCGATTTGGGAAGGTGTGAGGGTATCTAAAAAAATTACGCTCTCCGTGGCAAAGCGTGTTCCCAATCGATTCCGAAGGGTTCGATAATTTTGGAAAATCTCGTCGAGTTCCTTTGGGGTGAGCCCATCCTGCCAATAATACAAGAGCGTCCTAAAGAAGCGAACATAGTGTGGGATTTCTTTCTGACGATGCCATGAATGGAAATGGGCCAAACGAGAATTCAACAAGGGCTTTTGCTGAGAGGACACATCGAAATACTTGTCGATTTTCCAATACACAATCCAATCCGCAAAATTATACGTCAAAGAGAGCCGGCTACAGGCCGTGAGGGCACCAAGAAGTGAAAAAAGGACTAAGATTGTTCGAGGACGAAGCATGACCATTATGAGGCTGAGAATATGTTTGGTCGGTCCACGATATACCCACCGAAAAGCAAGCTGATCACAATCATTGTCGTACGCAACGGATGATACCCCTCAATCACTTGGGTGGTGAGTTCACTGACACAGGTCAACCCTAAATAGAGGAGAAAAGCGATATACGCCCATGGCCGAGTCTGTATAAATCCATACCCAATAATCCAATGAATGACGGGGTGTTGAAGCTTAATGAGTTCTCCGGTAATGCCAGTGAAGGTCGTACCAAAAACTTTGAGAGCGTCGTGAGGGTAGGAGAGAATCCAGAACAGATCAACGCACCCGGAAAGGATAAAGAGCCCACCAAGAGTCCGGATGTCGAGCCCAGGGCTTGGGAAGAACTTGGAATCTCTTTCAGAGTCTGTAGCTGAGACGTGACCGCCCATGAGTCGGCCTCATTCAGTGAACAGAAAGCTCGAGAAGCAGAAATTTACGTTTTCAATAAATGCGTTTCGATGTCGTCAATGATTTCTTGTGTCAAAGGTTTCATCCCTGGACGATACCGGGCCACAACGGAACCTGAGCGATCAACCAGAAATTTTTGAAAATTCCATTTGATTTCACCCGGAAAGGGAGTCTGCTCAGTGAGGTAGCGATACAGGGGGTGCTTGTGGTCACCCAACACCGTGATTTTACTGAAGAGGGGAAACGCCAAGGAATATTTGGTGTAACAAAATTCGGCAATTTCATTGTTGGTTCCGGGTTCTTGTTCACCGAAATCATTGGCCGGAAAAGCCAGAATTGTAAAGCCTTGATCCCGGTATCGTGCATAAAGCGCTTGGAGTCCAGCATATTGAGGAGTGTTTCCACAAAGACTGGCCGTATTGACGATCATCATGACCTGCCCTTTGAAATCATTCAATGAACGCGGGTTCCCGTCAATGTCATCCATCGTGAACCCATACAAAGATGAAGAGTGTGTTCCTTTTGTCAGCACCGTATGCTTTGATCTCGAATTCAACAATTCGGAATCATGTGCCATGGCCTCCTCCACAATGGAGGATTGGTGCAGGGCTACACTATTTGCCAGAAAGAGGCTCGATAGTATTCCACACGTGTAGAGAAGTGAAGTCCAGGTGGCCTGTATTCTCATGTGTATCCTCCAATGGGAAGGGTGAGCAATGAGCAATCTTCTGAATTTTAACTCCGGCATCTTTCCGCAGGCAATTGGTCCCAAGAGGTAGGTCCTGAGTATCCCCAAAGGGGTTACATATGACTGAAGAGAGGTAAGCCAATCATTTCGTGGGTCGAAAGCATTATAGCCCAACAGAATTAACGAAAAAGCCTTTGACATGTATGATAAAAAATATCACTTGCAATTGGTTTACATACATAATCTTTAGCCCCTCGTTTGATAGCTTCAATCATGGTTGATGGTGTGGGGGGAATGCCTGACTCCACACGGGGTTGGGCCTTTTCATTTTTTGGGATCTTCCTAAATACATGAAGGTTGGGAATGGTTCGAGTGGTTGGGGCAAGTGTGGAGGGAATAACAGGAGGGAAGTGGGACAAGTGGGGGAATCATTGAGAACACCTAGGTCTCCCGTTTCCCTTGGATGCTCGCCCATGTCCCTCAATCCCCAAAGGTATTGGTCGAGGGCCTAAAGCTCTCTGTCTTAGTGCAGTATTTGCGACAGAACCAATTTCGGAGAATAGAAACGATGCCAAAGGACCCGAAAAAGCATATCATTAGCTCTAAAATTTTAACTAGGAGGCAAGACCATGACACTCTGCCCAATA
>CAZKRH010000045.1:0-20710 GCA_964555115.1 uncultured Nitrospiraceae bacterium
AAATCCTAGTCCTCCTATTTCTGGATGTAAAGGGAACTGCCCTGTTTCCACAGAAATTTTTGTTTTGAAGGGGAAAAATCCCCACCTTCTTCACCTCTTAGAGGCGAAAGGTCTTCATTATCCCTGGGCAACCTGTTTTCCCCAGCCAACCCGTACTGCCTAAATCTTCCTTTTTTCAAAAACTCCCAGATTGGTCTTGCCCCCTATAGTCCATATTGAATATTTTAATAATTTCCCAATGCCAACTATTCTGACAAATTAAATAAAACATCAGAACGAATGGGGAATGTTCAAAAAGGCCATCCAGCAAGGCCGCAGGCAGCGAGGAGAACGAGGCGTACAGTTTCGTACGTCGAGTTCTCCGAACAACGAGAACGCCGCTGGTGGGCTTTTTCAACATTCCCCTATAGTATCTCTTCCAAAGAGTCGAGAAGTCCAATAGGGACAAACAAGGTTTTTTCTATTAAAAACACGCGATTCCGAATAATATTCCTTGAATGTTGTGTAATCCATTCCTAATCGCTTTCATTTTGTAGCAACTTTGGAATTTTCCTGCAGACGAGTTGACCATGAGTCCCTTCCCCTTACCACAAAAACCATCGGGATTCTCTACACTATTTTTGGGTTTCAATGTTAGCACCCCTGTTATTTCAATATTGTTCTTCTCCCTCCTAGCGTGTTCAGCTGGAGGTGCCCAACCCTCTCTGGAATCACTAGAAACTGAGGCTCCTGTCCCAATCGTCGAAACGTCTGGAACGTTTGACCAATTGAAGCCCATCCAAGCCAAAGATCAATTTTCACCAGACTTACTCAAGACGCAACATTACCACATTCAGGATGAGGTCAAGCCTGAAAACATGACCTACGTGTACACCCTTGAGTCTCCTTTTGGCCAATTCGAGGCCCGGGGTGAGTGGATGTTGCGGAATCGTATTAGAGAAATTCAGGCACTGATAGAATTGGAGGACATCAGTTCGCCAGAAGCCTTTGGAACAGGAGTCGCCAAAACCATTGCTAGTCCCTTTGTCTTTTTATGGGATCTGGTCACCGAACCAAAAGAAACCGTTCAAGCCATCCCAGAAGGTTTTTCACGATCGATGAATCGCATAGGAGAAATGTTTCGGGGAGAACGGGGAAAATTCGAAGAAAGTGAAACGAAAGAACTTCTGGGTTTCTCTCTAGCCAAACGACAAATTGCGGCGCATCTAGGAATCGATGTGTATTCGTCGAATCCCATTCTTCAGGAGAACTTGTCCAATGTGGCCTGGGCAGCCTACGCCGGGGGAATGGGCTCACGTTTACTCACCATACCCGTGACGGGCCCTCTGGGATTTGCCATCATGGGAACGTCTTTTAGTGCCACCATGAATGATTTAGTCCGAGACAGCACCCCCGAAGATTTACGACAACTCAATCGCCAACTCCTGCTCAACATGGGAGTCAAGAAAAACCTGCTCGAGCAATTTCTCAATCATCCTTGGTATTCCCCTCGCCATGAAACCGTTCTCGTCCACGCCTTGGTCGAAATGACCGAAGTCCGACATCGAGGACGATTTCTGGAAATCGCCGTGAACGCACAATCTGAAGATGAAGCCTTGTTCTTCCAACAATTGGCTGAAATGATGGCGCACTACCACCATTCGGTAATCACCATCGATGAATTATTGGTATTGGACCAACAAATAGTGGTGGGGTATACCACTGACCATGCCTTGGTGGCGATGTTGCCAATCCCTCGTCTGCTATGGACTGCCCGAGTTGCTGAGGCCTCAAAAGCCATGGGTTCAGCCTGGGATGCCATGCCTCAAAAAATACACAGAGCGGAACTATGGCTCACTGGCTCTATCACAAATCAGGCTCAGCAGAAACTAGAGGCGCGAGGTTTTATGATTCATGACCGAACGTTAGAACGACTGATGACGGTTCAATCTTCAGACCAAGACCCCACAATAGGTTTTCTGTTTCCCCGACAGTAAGGGGGATGATAAATTGTCGCTGGTTGCTCGTTGCTAGTCGCTAGCAAAAACAAAAGTATTTTAGATCGCAAGATACGAGCAACATTTTTCTCTACACTGGCAAACCAGCGACAATTTTTCAGAAAGCCCCTGGGACTTTTTCAACAGCCTATAACATTCAATCATGACTAGTAGAAACGAAATATCGGAGGGCCGACCATGGCAAGGAAAACGACCATTATTCTAATCCTGACCTTAACCTTATTCCTTTCGGTTACCAACGGATTGGCAGAACCACCCCTGACCATAAAAGGGTTAACTCAGAAGGGAGCACACCATTACCTGAATGGGGTAGCGGATGGCTTTCAGATCATGAATGCTCAACTTTCTCGAAAGGGAAAGACCCCGCTCTATTGCATACCAGGTCAGGTTATTCTATACGGCCGAGATCTTTTGGAACTGACGTCTAAGGATATGACCGGCTCTCACAACGAAATCGACGTGGTGGTATCTGCCATGTTTGGTCTGATGAACAAGTATCCCTGCAAAAAATAAGGCCGACAACTATTACCGACGCGCTAGGCTCCTGAGCCATCACATCCTTCCGTTTGATAAAAAAACTCTTCTTTGACAATTTTCCCATTGTCGACGGTATAGAGCCCCACTTCATCCATGGTCATACGCTGACCTGTATGTTTCGGGGTGACATCAAATTTAAACTGCACAATAAATTGATTGCCATTCGGATAGGGATCGGAGACTTCTCCGCCATGAACCTCATGATTCTCATACCACCACTTCGTCTTTCCCGTGATCGCCTGAATACCGCGTTGGGTTTGGCCCATCCCTGGCATGTCCATCGCCTCCACGCTCACAATATCCGGGCTATACAATTTTTCAATAGCTTCTTCATTCTTCCCTTCCCGGCAGAGGGCCACCAATTGATTGGCAATTTCAAGCACAGACATAATCCATCTCCTTTGGGGTTAAATATCCGACCAGTAAGGACACATAAATAGAAAATGCGGGATTTGTCGCTAGTCTCTAGTTACTAAGGAAAAAGACCACGGCCAAGATCCCAAAAATACGAGCGACTAGCAACGAGCGACTAACTCTGAGAAACGCCGCTGGGGGACTATTTCAACAGGCCTCACAATGTAGGGGTATTGTACAACCCAAGAGGGAAAAAATTAAGAAAGAAGAAATTGGTAAGGATTTCTACCAGGTACAAAATGCCCTGTGTAGAGATTCTTCAAGCTCACACCGTTGTGTGTCCAGGAGAATTGGCAAGAATGGTTTCAATGACTTCCCAATCTTCGAAATACAAATGGTGACTGGCCCCCGTGATTTTTTCATCCACCGGCACAGTGGTGGTAATCTGTCGGCTTTCAAATTTTTGATGACTCTCCGCTACTGGAGAACGAGTGCACAGCCAATCATTCTCTGAGAAGAAATCCACCCAGGAATCAACGAACGGATTCGCCAACACCTGATCAATAGCGTTGTGAATGCGATCCGACCTTGCTGCCATCAACAAGAGCGGACTCCCTAACGTAATCATTCGAACTCGAGGCCCCTGGTGATAATGGGACAACACCTCGGTACTAATCACCCCTCCAAAACTATGTGCCAGAATGGTAATGGTATCATACGGCTGAGGAGCAAGTTTGAGTTGAGACAGCGTACGACCGAGTCGGCCACAGATTTTGTGATACATGCCCCGTCGGTTTTGAATGTAACTCTTGCTGGCATAAGAAATATTAATAACATTCGTCACCGGAAGAAACCCCATGACGACCGAAGCCATTCCCCAAACATACCAACTCCCCATACTCGCACCCAACTCTTTCACTCCCTCGGCAAAACTTTTTGGCAAACTCACCGTGCCAAACACTTCGGGGTTTGTCCCAATGGCGGTCAACCCCATGGCCAATGCCCCGTAATACCACGTGAGGAGCAGAAGAATGGTAAAAAGCATATTCCCCATCATATATTTACTGTGAAACGCTTGCTTGACCGTCTTCCAGGAACCCAACCAAAAGCCCAAGAGACTCAACCCACGAATGGCTTTGGTCATGACCGATTCGGAACTTAAGATAGGCCGCAAATCGCCCCAATACACTTCCTGGAATTCCATGGTTTTCGGTTTCCCGTCCACCGTTACTTCTAGGCGCCGGCGACCAGGAGCTTCGCTCTCGCTATCTTCCACCGTCTGGATAGGGACCCCCTTTCCATGACAATATTGCCGAATGCCAGTCATCAATTTTTGGAGATACTCTTCCGGTTCTTTTACCCCCATACCATGAATAAACACGATGAGATCTCGACGCGTGTTCATAATTCCTCCTCAAGACGATAGGACCAATCGGTATGCAGGGGATATTATGGTCTGAGGAACCCATTTGGTCCAGAGGAAATGACAACATGTTCCAGTCCAAACTTTGAGAGAAACAGTCTCGCCAATGCCAAAGCAACATCGTAGAATGCTACTCACTCTACGAAACCCCAGGCTTTCAGATTTCTAAAGGTTCCAACACCATGGCCAAACGTCGACCCTCTACAGATCAATCTACTCCCATAGAAACCACCATCCACGCATGGGATTGGAAAATCATTGCGGACTCGATTTCGGCCAAAGGGTATGCACGCCTTCCAAAGATTTTTCCAGCGAGCCTGTGCCACCAACTCATTTCCCTGTATCCCGAGAACACACGTTTTCGCAGTCGCATTGTGATGGAACAGTATCAATTCGGACTCGGAGAATATTCCTACTTTGCCTACCCACTCCCGGACATAGTGAATACCCTTCGGCAGGTGCTCTATCCCCACCTCGCGCCATTGGCCAATCACATGGTCGAAACCATGGGAGGAAAGGCGACATACCCTAAAACCCTTTCGCAATTTCTTAAAACCTGCCATGCCCAAGGACAAGTGCGCCCTACCCCTCTCATGCTGCGATATGAAACGGGAGGCTTTAACTGCTTGCACCGTGACCTGTACGGACCAACAGTCTTTCCCCTCCAAGCCATGGTGATGCTCAGCCAACAAGGAAAGGATTTTGAAGGGGGAGAGTTTGTGCTGATGGAAAATCGTCCGCGTCAACAATCACGGGCAATGGTATTAAATCCGAACAGAGGAGATTTGATTATTTTTCCAGTGTCTGAACGACCCGTTCAAGGCAAGCGAGGGACCTTGCGAGCCACCATGCGCCATGGCGTGAGCCCCATCCAATCCGGTCACCGATGGACCCTCGGCATTATTTTTCACGACGCACAATAGAAAACTTTATGCGAATTGGAAGGGTTCTGGTAAAACCCCAGATCACCCCTTGCGTATTAAGAGGCAAGTAAGCTGATGTTTATCATCAGCAGTGACGCACTTTGGAGGTATAAGTTGCTTGCCTACTGTCCAATGATCGCCTTCCCAGAATTGCCAGTATTCTTGGTCAATAATAATGCCATGGTTCATGTGGAGCCACCGATCCAATTCCCCACGTGCATATGATTGTGTGATATATGACGCTCCTTGGCCATAACTTGCCCCCGGTAGTTTATACACATTTTTCACATAGTTCTCTTCATTGTATGGAAATGTCATTAAAAGGTACCCCTTGGGCTTCAGGAGGGAAAACATGTTTCGGATGGCATCATCAAAATTGTGAATATGCTCCATGACGCTAATACACGTGATCAAATCAAATGTATCGGATAAGTGCGTATCCGTAATGTCATCATCAATAATATGATAATGGCGATTGATCATTCCAGAAGGCCAATAATCGCGAACATTATCAATGGCGGTGACTAAAAATCCGCAATTTCTCATCAAATGAGGTAAAGCCGTCTTGCCACTTCCCACATCAAGAATCATACGTGGGTAGATTTCCCCAAGTTTCCTGAAAACGAAGCCGAACTCTATTGGCCTCTCGTTGAACCGCTTAAAGTGTTGGGAATCAAACTCCTGTTTGCAAATCCATTGTGGGTAGCGATTCAATAGGTTTTTAACAGATTGTTTTGCGAGCTTTAGCATGCAGGTACTCCTTTAAAACTTAACGACACCGGATTAGCCGTGACCAACCTATGACGCGTGAGAAAACAAATATTCCCTAAGATGACAGGGATCTCCGGGCATGTTCTCCTTGTAAAATGAACAGTGAGTAATGGGGATCCCTGCTGTAGGGAAGAAACATCAGCAATAACCATACCTGCCAAGATAGAACATCTCAAAACATAGGCGATCATTACACTAAAATGGCGTCCACCTCGTCACGACAAAGTCTGACACCATACAACTTGCAAAAACATGTAAAAAATTCCGTGCTGCAAACCCCCATAACGACTCATAATGAAATGGAATCGAAGCTAATTTCCTTTTACGGTCATGAATTTACAACAACCACCACTGTAAAGTTTTTTGTCAGCAGAATGAGACTCAACGACAAGAGAAATGGAAGAAAAATTTGATTCAAACGGTAGTCAAAAAATCTTTTTCGGGAACCAACACCTTGAAAGTGGCGAAAATGGTTTGAGGGCATTTTGCCAAAACAACAAGACCATTAGAAAATGTAGAGGTGTAATGTTGACTTTAATTTGGTGGGGCTGCAATTTAATGAAAGGGTTGATTCTATAACTTGTTTCGCTAAAACCTAATCCGCATATTCTGACCCAAAGTCTTCCGAGTTCACATACTCTCGTAATTCTTCGCCATCTATTCCCAATGCATCTAAATCTAAATCTCCAAGGAACGGATGTGATTCGGATTCGGATTCTTCGGAAGAAGTATTCTCAACCACAGGAACTTCTGATTCTGGAGTCTTAAGGGCAACTTCAGTGGGCACTGGTTGTACTCGTTCTGAGGAGAGGGGTTCCCGAGAAGGTTCCACTTCTTTAATAACATCCCTTCGTGAAGCCTGGTCTCTATCGCCAACCTCTTCTTCTTGATTAACTTCCAAATCTTCCTCATCCGTCCAAGATTCCGGCACTTCCAAGTCAAACTCGTCATCAATCTCATCATCGAATTCATCCAAAGTGGGTTCCGGTTGAATTCCCCTCTTCTGCACCAGAGGTTGCGATTTATTGACAAGATCCGGAGATGGATCCGACTCGCCCCCCCCAACAAACAGAACAAAGACGATGAAGCCACCCAAAATCCACATATCACTTGTTCCAAGATTTTGAAAAAATTTCATGGTGAGTTGCTTTCCGTTACCTAAACTTTGTCTTTTTTGTTGGGCGAATGTTCGATATTCGAAACGCTACATTAAAGCTAAAATTTAATACCCATGTTGTATTTCGGAAAAACCTTCAAAAAAGATGATGGGCTCTATCGGGATTTAATAAAAAGCCCTGAACATTCAATGGGTTAAATTCTCTAAGGTATTCTTGGCATTTATAGGGAGAGGAAACGCTGGGATATTCGACTTTTTAAGAACTGAGGGGGGTGTGATGGATTTTCCGACGTCAGCACCATCGGCTCATGCCAAACCAAAGAGTCGGCCGTGGGGCAAGATAGTTGGATCGCAGTTTGACTTCATACTTCGCTCCCAGCCATCTCAATTTCCTGATGTAAAAAATCAAGCAATGACCACCTACTACTCAATTCTCCCCATTTCTTCTTCCCATTTTTTGAAAATTACCCACAAAAGACTCCCGCCCCCTTTAAACAATTGTATCAGAGGAACCTACTTCGCTTGAACACAATTGGAACCACCATGCCTCTTGTTAGGAAATGAGCACTTCCTCTTCCTTCTCAACGGACTTTTTGAATTGTTCATCTTCGCTGAGTGATTCAATGTTGGTGAAGGGGTCATGGATGGTTGGTTGAATCTCGGGCTCCCTCTTATACGGTAAAGAAAGCAGCCCCCACCAAGAAAGTCGAGTCGAGTCTCTAAACTGTTCGAGGCCAATGGTCATGTGTTCATGCCCGAGGCAGGGTTGATTCTGGTATGACCCAAAGATGCGATCCCACCACGGCAGGTTAAAGCCAAAGTTGCTATTTGTTTCTTCTGCAATCACCGAATGATGCACCCGGTGCATGTCCGGAGTCACCACCATCCATCTGAGCAGACGATCCAATTGTAACGGGATGCGGACATTGCTGTGGTTAAACATCGCGGTTCCATTGAGCAGTACTTCGAAAATGAGCACCGCACTCGGGGAAGCTCCCACTAACATGATGGTTCCGATTTTGATGAGCATCGAGATGGCAATTTCTACTGGATGAAATCGCACACCAGTCGTGACATCAACCTCCATGTCAGAATGATGTACTTGATGCAGACGCCACAACACGGGCATTTTATGAAATAGAATATGTTGGGCGTACACCACCAGATCCAAGATCACAATCGCCACAATCACTTCACTCCACATAGGCCAATTGAGGATCTGGAGTAGCCCCCACCCTTCTTGTACGGCCAGAAGGGCGGCACCCATCGCCCCTGAGACAAAGACGAGGCGAAGGAGAATGGAGTTGGTCAACGACATGGCAAGATTGATGATCCAGCGCGTTGACTTTGGTGTCTGTGATTGACGGCGTGGGGCGATGACTTCCCAGCAGGCCATAAGCGAAAGGATACCCAGAAAGGCTGCGATTCGAATGATGTGGTCTGCTTCCACGTGGGACTCTTCCCAGGTTGGTTGGATTGTGCCTCCTGCGCTTGTGCTATATTAATTTCTTCGGGCTTTTGTCTTCGATTATTAATGGATTACAGCCGACTAACCAGATCGGTGATGGTTTATCGGACAACGAACGGGGGGTAGATACCCGCTCACAAATGCTGGGTATGACGGAAAGATGCGTGGAGGATGGAAAATCTCAGGATGGATGCCCACTTACGAATTGCGGGGATGCCGATGCTAGTTGGTAGATACCGGATGACACACAGGTATAGGGTCAGCATCTGTTGTGAAAGTTAAGCTGGTTGCTAAGCCCAAATCTGATCCCTGATCCAAAATTCTTCTGTTCCATTCCCACATAAAAAACTCCCGACCCCTTTAATCTTCTCTCAGTCGTACGCCTCGGTATTCTCGCGGCCTGTGGCCTTGCTGAACGAACTTTTTGACCATTGTCTTGATGGGGCCACGCTGGGGCAAAATGGTTTTGGGTCCTTTTGCCGAAACAAAAGGACCTCGGCTGCCGGGCCGAAACCCCGGCCCTCAAAATAAATTCTTTTTCCTTTAAGAACGAAAACCCGTCTTTGATTAAAGTGGAGACTTTCCAATTGCCAGGAAGATACCCTTTATCTTCTAAGCAGACAATAGGGTCATTTGCCTCTGAGGAATTTTTTTAGGAAAAGGTACGTGAGCCAAATAAATTACGGACGTAGGCAGAGGATGGAATTATGGAACGGAGTGTAGTTTGCGATAGCCTATTTCTTCTTCCACTGCCCAGAAGGCAGCTGAACATACTGGCCAGATTTAGTTTTTTGAATTGCGGTTTTTCCGGCCAAGGCTTCGACCGCACTTAAGGAGGTTTTATTGCGGGTGGCAATTTCCTGATATTTTTGTTTTCGTTTGGCATTGACATTATTCATCAGGGATTGAGCTTGGGCTGAAGAGGTCACCAATCCTAAATAGCCATTGGGTTTTTCTCCGACTAACCCCTGCCCTTTTGCCTCATGAAGCGTTAAGGCGTAACCCATGGCTGGCCATAGCATCACCACGAAGGCGACCACTCCTACCCAACGTATCCATCTTTTATAGCGACTGTCCCTCATAACCCATCCTTTGTTCTGTTTAAAAAAGCTCTCCGTTTTCAGACAACACTTCGTCCAGTTCTTTTTCGACTTTGACCCGTATTTCATGGTCAATTTTGACATTCAAATTGATGGTAATCGGTTTATCGGAAGGAACCACCTCTATCCGAGGAGTACAGCCTCCACTACCCAGATTCATCCCGATTGCGATCATACCAACAGCGACAATATGTTTGAATGTTCCCATCATTTATGGAATTTTCCACTCCTTCGGGTGATGATTGCTTTAGTATACCAGATCCGTTTTTCTTATGTTAGAGACTCTGTCATTAATAACAGCATCCTTCTTGGAATAATTTCTCAATCTGTTCCTCAATCCCCTTGGTGATTTGAAGACTTTTTAGTAAAGCAGGAATGTTTTCTTCCACCTGCAAATTAAAATGAATTGGGCGACTCTTTTTAAATTCTGGGTTTTTCCCTTGCAATTTCATGTGGAGGACCAATCGCCCATCTTGGTCATAGTTGATCTCAACATCGAGCACGTCATAGTGAAAATTTTTCAAGGCTCCCAACACGATATCCATATTCACATTGTATTGTGACAGCGTTTGGGATGTTTCGGGAGAAGCGTGGAAATGGATGATCCCTCCAGGGGGACGCGCCTTGACGGTTCCTTTTTCGATTTCGGCTCCCTCCATCGACACATGGACCGGGATCACCCCATCTAACACCCCCGTGCCGTCTAATCCCTCTTGTTGTTCGAGTTTCAAAATTTCAGCGAGCTGGAGCTGATCGATGGTTACGATGAAATCACTGGTTCGTGTGACAGAATCCATGCTCAACTCATCGATGGATATCGTTCCCCCCAACGTGTGTGCCACAATTTTCTGAAGGTGTAATAGAAGATCGTCAGAATCATTTTGGATAATGTTCGCCTCCAAGGAAATATCGTGAACCGGTATGCCGGGGTTGATTGATTGAATCGTGATTGTAGCTGGCCCTGACATCTCCCACGCTTCTCCTTTGGTAACCGTGCCCACAAAATTCACATCTTCCACCAGAAATTTTTGAATGACCCCCGAAAGGCCTTTGCCTTCCACAGTGGCACCCCCATGATATCGAAACGCCTCACCACTTTGAGGGCCAACTGGAAGCTCCCAGCTCACCTTTCCTGTTGCAGATATTTGGCCGGATGTCACATCGAACGGATGAGGCCATGGGGATATTAATTGAGACAACGAAAAAGTCGTTGGTGAAAATATCACCGGGGCGACTGCCCAGACGGCTCCGCCTTGATTGGTGGGAATCCCATGCCTGACACGGGCCTTGGTGGTCACTTGCCATTGGGGAATCTGAGCCAATACATTCACCGTGATGGACTCCGGATTCCCCACAAAACCCACCTTTCCATTTAACGGAGGAATCTGTATCCCTTCCTGAGGAGGCAAGGTGATTCCCAACACCACCATTTCCCCCTGGGTGTGCACCAGTGACTTCGCATTTCCTTGTACCACCTTCAATTGCAAGGTGCTGTTCCCTAACCCGATGATTTGATCCTCCCAGTGAATATGTGGCATTTGAATGTTCAGCTTGGTCGACTCCACCTGCCAGTTTTGGGAAAGCCCATCCCATCTTGCCTCCATAGGCTGCAAGACCGTCACACGCATGTGTGGGAGGGCGGCCTGGGCTACACGAACCTCTTTGGCAGACAGGACACAGCCCTGTACAATCTTGGCTTGCCACTCTTGTTGATTCCCTTTCCATTCCCCCCCACAGTCCCATTGTATGGATGCGGCCTTTCCTGACTTCACAGCCAAATCTGGCCAGGAACCCGATACATCAAATGTTCCCTTTCCCCCCATCTCGTTTCCATTGTTGATAGACCCTTCCAATAAGGATGCCCTGACTCGAACAACCGGGTCGTGGGTTTGCACAAGAACATCAACCCTCCCTTTCACATGGGCCGTCAGCGATTCCTCTGCCAATGTCGCCTCTCCCTGCAGAGGCTCTTTCACGGTTAGGGTCACGTCGGCTTGGTTAGGAATGTTGCTCTCTATTGCGTGATCAAGCACAGAAAGTTCAGCCAGGTTCACGTGGCCAGATACACGGGACTTCTCGGACATGTTCCACATCACCCGATTGTTTTTGACGGAAAACTGGCTGTCCAGTGTGATAGAGAGATCTTTGCCCATTTTTGCAATGTGGGGAATATCCAGGTTCAGACGAATGGTTCCATCGAGTTCCCCTTCTGGATGGTTGACTACAGACGGAAGGGAGACATTTTGTGGTAATGCTCCTGTCCACGAGGCCTGTATCTTTCCTGTGACAGAGGGGATTTCTTGGGGAAGAGGGATGAATGGTTCAATATAGGGAATAATTTTCTCTACATCTATTTCCACTTTGCCCTTGAACGTCACGACCTCCTGGTCTTCCGTTAACACCGAGGAAATATGGAGCGCTGGAGAGTCAGACTGCTGGGTTGAGGTAAGACTCACGTGCACGTCAGCCAACGACGTTCCCTGAAAACTCATCTTGCTAGGTGGAATGTGGGACCCCGTGATGTTGAGAACTCCGGACAGCATGCCGTTGTCTTGGGTAACTCCTCCTGACACCTCCATGGCTCTCTCTGGTTGGGAAATGCTTCGTTCTATCAGAATGAATTTCCCGACCTCTAGGGATTGCATGGGAAGGGATGGAATCGGATGAAGAAGGGCGCCCAGGGTTAAAGAGGAGACTAGGGCCGTGTCCATACCCACCGGGGAAGCCTCTTGGGAATTGAGGGCTGAATCCTGCGGCGGTTGTATTTCTAGAGAAACCTCCTGGATCGAAATATTCTCGACCCTTCTCCCTAATAATTGGGAGAGAGTATATTCCGCCACAATCTTGTCTATCCGGAGGGCTACAGGACGCCCAGCACTTGTTCCTTCCAGAATGAGCGGGCCAAGTGTGATCGAGGTGCTCGTTGGGTATCCAACCTGGATTTCGACCAGGTCATACCCATGTTCTCCGATTTTCCATTTCAGCACCTGGGCGATAACCAGAGGGGATGCGCCATACATCACAAAGGGTACAAGGAGGGCCACCAGGATCACACTCACCACTTTTCGGGAGTATTGTTTCACGACCCGTTGCCTCCAAACGCCCCAGTGTCAAAACTTGCGTGTTTCTCACTTCTCTTCTTTCCCTTACCTCACCAGACCCCGTTGGTCAATGGGTTCCTCCCTTTTCATTCATTCCTTTAATTTTTTCCAAAAGGACTGTTCAAGAAGACCCGTCCAGAAAGATTATAAGCTGGGTTTCGCCCCAGCAGACGAGGTCCTTTTGTTTCGGCAAAAGAACCCAAAACCATTGTCGCCCAGCCTGGCCCCAAAATGCATTATCCGGCTCACAGAATCCGGCGGCTGCGCAACTCGCTACGCTCAAACAGTGCTCGCCGTTGATCCGGATTAAGATTCGCCTCAAGGCCAGACCGAGGGCGGGAGCAAGACAGGTAGAAACATCATGAATAGGAAACATGGGAGTTGTCACCTATCTCTAGTTGCTAGGGAAAAAGGGACCTTCAAGATCCTAAAATACTAGCGACCAGTAACGAGCAACGAGCGACTAATCCTGAGAACGCCGGTGAAAGACTATGTTAGCAGCCCCTTTTTTGGTTAGGAGATTTTGGAATAAAAAAACCGCCTCCTCATCCGAAGACGAGAAGGCGGTTTCCCATTCTGCTTTTTCTGACAATCCGAAAAAACTTATTTTCGTCTCCTGGAATTCCAGGCCAAAATACCCACTAACCCTGAACCTAATAACAACATGGTGGAAGGTTCGGGAACGGGATTGGTTGGCGTCGGATCTCCGTTACCGGGAGTTCCGTTGCCAGGAGTTCCACCGTTACCAGGAACTGTATCCTCGGAATTATATTCTAGAGTCACCATCACAAAGGGATTATCAGAATGATCGTAATTGACAGAATTGGCTAAATCAATCCAGATGTCCGCGACTAAGTCTGAGGTGATCGCAGTCAATAAGCCCGCGCCAATGGTGAAAGATTGTTCCCACAGCACATCATCATCACTGGGACCAAATTCGGTAATCACATTCAAGGCACTGGATTTCGTTTCTCCAACCAAGACCCCATCAACATTGTAGGCCAATTTTTCTTTATCGGTGGTGAGGGTATAATCGCCTCGGGCTTTAATCGTGAATGTCCCACTTCCACCATCAGATTTGGCAATGGGATCCAAGACGAAATGAAACAATTGACCATCCTGGGTTTGCGCGGCCATATCTTGATAACTTACGGGAACCGCATGAACTGGATTGGAAGCCATGGCCATGATTCCGCTTAAGGTCAAACCCATGATTCCCACTTTAATTGCTTTTTCTACTAACCGTTGCATTGTGAAACCTCCTGAAATTTCGTGTATTGAGAATGAGTAAAATTGATGTTCTATGCCTCCACCATTTCAAGTTTAGTACCAGAAAGATGGTGCCTACGTCGTTTGCGCAAAGGTTTGTTGTAACCCCTTGATGTCTCTCAACTTTCCCCAGCCCCTTTATTCCAAGAATTGATTTGGGAACAGTGGCTCTCAATATCAAACTTGTAAAAGAATTTTCCACAATGACACGAATCTGCGAGAGTCCAGTGTAAATGGGGTCAAACTTCCAATAAAAACCCACAAATGGAGAGAATCAACAAATTGAAAAATTATCTGACAACAATGACCAATAACTTGGGCCTGTTGAACATTGCATGCCCAGATCCCATAAATGCACCAGGGAAGGGGTCCAACATCAGTGAGGGGGAAGGTTCAAAAAAGTCCACTCGCCTGCGCGAAGCCGCTCCGGCGAAGACAGGGAAAGCCGCTGGTGGCTTTTTCAACATTCCCAACTTGTCAAACGATTGGCGAGGAGGGAGGATATGAAAAGGCCCTGCTGTAAACGGTAGGTTTGGCTTTTTGAACTCGACTGTTGTCTCCTCAGAACCTATGAGTTGCCTGAGGCATTGTGGGAATTCCAAAAGATGTTGAACGCCTAATGAACGGTGTATTTGTCTTTGTCTTGGTTTCTCTCGTCGGTCTGCTACCCATGTCTCTTGGGCCGGCAGGAGCCCATCCATCTGCTATTCTCACTCTAACTGAGACTCAGGGAGCATCCGCAGTTCCCTCCCATCGGGAATGTCCACCTGACCTTTCCTACCTTCTACCAGAAATGGAGAACCTGTTATCCTCCATTCACGATGCTGAGAATTTCAAACACACGATACGCCAATCGCTCACCCACTCCCTTCCTGACGCTATTGACCAAGCCGATGGGTTACAAGATCAAGTGGCCTTCCTTCACCAAGAAGTCACCTATCAAAACAAGGTCATTCGTAAAACCCGTCTCATTGCTGAAGGGCATTCCAACGTCATGACGGGACAGTCCCTGGTTCCCTGTCCTTCAGGCCAACAAGGGAGTTATTGTAGCGCGGTAGAACGATATTACATGGCTAAAGCTACCAATCTCGCTAACCAAGGGTTTTTAGAGGGCTTGTTGTGTTATCAGCGAAAAGGGTTCCGGTAATGGGGGTCTTCTAGCCCCCTACCGAACCGTCTTCTTCTCCAACCCTCCCCCCAGCTTATTGCCTTCCATTCCCACATTTCTCCATAAAAGGAATTTTTTAACATAAAGTATTTAGGTCTAACGCCAAACAACCGATAAGTATCTATATCGGACTCCCTCTGAGTTCAACCCCATACGTATGAACGAATTGTTCCCCATATCCCAACACAAACCGCCTCGGGTTCTGCTTATTGAAGACGATGACCAAACCCGTCGACTCTTACGAGAAGTCCTAGAAGCACAAGGCTACGAGATATTGGAATCAGTCAATGGGAAAGAGGGGCTTTCGATGTTTCAAGCCCAGCCGGTCGACCTCGTGATTTGTGATTTGGTCATGCCCGAAAAAGGTGGGATCAGTACCATTCAAGAATTGGGGAAACTTGCACCCACTCTCAAAATCATTGCCATGTCAGGCTATTCCCGGGCTTTGGGGGAAAATGCCTTAGCCTTTACGAAGCGACTAGGAACCTTGGCCACCCTGGCCAAGCCCTTTGCCCTTTCAGAAATGATTGCCATGGTGAACAAAGCCATTCCTGCTCAATAACCTACCGATACGGGGAAAAAATTTCATTCTGATATTTGGTGACACATGCAACACCGCGTATTTCTGACCTTTGGTTACTCACTCCTATTCTCCATTTGTCTTGTCTCCCCCATGAACGATAGAGAACAGGCCTGAAACCCATGATGGAACTCACCACATCTTCTCAAAGTATTTTAATTGCCGAAGACGATCCGGTTTCTCGAAAAATGCTGTCCCATACTTTGATGAAGGCAGGGTATCACATCGTGGAAACAACCAATGGCTCAGAAGCCTGGGAAGTTTTACAATCCGAGGATGCCCCTCCCCTGGCCATACTTGATTGGATCATGCCAGAAATGAATGGCCCCGAATTATGCCAAGCCCTCCGGGCTCAAACACCAGCCCGTTCCACCTATCTGATGTTACTCACCTCGAAAGGCAAACGAGAGGATATTGTAAAGGGGTTGGAAGCGGGGGCTGACGATTATATTATCAAGCCCTTTGATACAGCGGAATTACGAGCTCGTGTGAGCGTGGGCTTTCGAGTTTTGACCTTGCAGGAAAATCTGGCCTCCCGCGTCCAAGAGTTGGAAAAAGCCATAGCCCAAATTAAACACCTACGCGGGCTTCTCCCGATTTGCTGTTATTGTAAGAAAATTCGGGATGACGGAAATTATTGGAAACAAGTAGAGGAATATATTTCTGAAAATTCCGATGTCAAATTTAGTCATGGGATTTGCCCCAAATGTTATGAAACGGAGCTTGTCCCTCAACTAGAAGCCCTCCGTGCGGAAATAAATAACTAGCCCCCTTGCCACGGTCTGGTCTCTTTCACTCCGAAAATAATAAAATAGTCTATCAGTAGTGTTTCTTGTGGCAGGTCGCTGGTTGCTCGTGTCTCGTCGCTCGTATTTGGCGATCCTAAGTACCCCCTTTTTTCTAGCGACTAGCGACAAGCAACGAGTCCCTGGCGTTCAGTTTATGTATCCTTGCCCGAGGAACAAACGCGTTTGGGCATATCAGAGCAGGGTAGGTGAGAGGGGGACTATTTCAACAGCCCCCCTAGGCATTTCCCGTAGGGCCAGGAATAGTTTGAGGGCCATTTCCTGACAATTCATCTGAAGATTCTTCTCGTCGTTCTCCATATTGAAATTCCCGCATAGATTCAAGGTTCAGGGAATTCCCACAACAGACAATCTCTCTAAACCCTGCGCCGCCATCCATAATCATGACCCGAAGTCCGCAGGAATTGGGAAACAACTTTTTTTCATCCAAAATAATCGCCACGGGAAGCCTCCCCTTTTTTCGCCCTTTCGAAAATCCCATTTTGGGGATGAGATCCTTGTCCGTCAGGTCGTGCCCACAACACACCACTTTTTCAAATCCCTCGCCCCCTCCCATCACTTTGACCACTAACCCACAAGAATCGGGATGATGTTTATGCTCATCAATAATATCACCCTTTTTTAAACCCATGTCCTCTCCCCTCGTAAAGTATTCAAACCTTCGCCTCTCTAAACCCAGACGAAGGTCACATCAGCCCGTACCCCCTAGCTAATCAAATCAGGAGGGGAATTGTCCAGCCAGGACAATAGAAGCTGGGTTTCGCCTCAGCTGGCGAGATTCTTTTGTTTCGGCAAAAGAACCCAAAACCATTGTCGCCCAGCCTGGCCCTAGAGGTCTTTATCCGGCTCACAGAATCCGGCGGCTGCGCAACTCGCTTCGCTCAGACAGTGCTCGCCGTTGATCCGGATTGAGATTCGCCTCAAGGCCAGTCCGAGGGCGGGTAAGACCACAAAATTCAAGGTATTAGAGACGAGCAACTAGCGACTAACAACGAATAAGGAGAACGCCGTGGGCGGGTTTTTCAGTAATCCCCGCTAGGACACATTGGTTGTTTCGAGAATAGTATTCAACACCTGTTGATGGGCAGAACACCCCACGACTTCCTGGAGATGTTCGGGAGAACTGGGTTGACTAGATGGCACATACTGAGCTTTGAGTTGTTGAACCCGTTGGACAGTCTGGTCAAGACGGTCCATTGAGAGCTGTCCAGATTCTATAGCCTGTTCAACGGCATAAATAGCTTCTGTTTGCCGATCTTGTTGATGGCAAATGAGCAGAATATCTGCTCCAGCCTGCAACGCTCGCACCGAGGCTGCCCCCACCGAAGAATGATCAAGAATGGCTTGCATTTCCATGTCATCCGTCAATACCACACCATCAAATCCCAACGTATTTCGCAGGAGGTCTGTAAGGATAGGATAGGAAAGGGTCGCCGGTGATTCCTTATCCAGTGCAGGATAATGTACATGCGCCGTCATTATAGAAGCTAAGCCGCGTTCAATTGCATGACGAAAGGGAGGGAGTTCTATTTCCTCTATTCTCTCTTTCCCAAGAGTGACCACGGGTAATTCAAGATGAGAGTCAGCGGAAGTCTCCCCATGACCTGGAAAATGTTTGCCACAGGCGACCACCCCATGATCTTGCAAGCCCGACATGGTCGCGACTCCATATTCCCCAACTTGATCCGGGGTTTTTCCAAAGGCGCGGTTCCCAATAATGGGATTAGCCGGATTCGTATTCACATCTAATACCGGAGCCATGTTCATATTCACCCCGACTGCTCGCAATTCCTTCGCGGTCACTGCTGCCGCGTCATAGGCTAATTGCAGGGAATGACAGCTCGAAACCGTGGCGGCGGGAGGGAAAATGGTAAAGCCCTTTGGAAGGCGAGAGACCCGTCCCCCCTCCTGATCGATCGCGATCAGGAGGGGGGAGCTAGGAGAAAGACTCTGGAGTGTATTCGTTAACGCGGCAACTTGGGAAGGACTTTGGAGATTCCGGGAAAAGAGAATAACTCCTCCAGGTTGAAATTCGTGAATCCATTCCTGACAGTCCGGCGAAACCTCGGTTCCGGAAAAACCCATCATGACTAACTGACCGATTTTTTCCCGAAGAGATTTCCCCATTCCCGACTACTTTCTTGCGCTTTTTCCTTGTGCGGCCTGATTAATCAGATATTGCACTAATAATCGTGTGCCAATGCCGGTCGGTCCCTTTCCAATATACGGCCGTTCCGAGGCACTCCAATCGGTGCTGGCAATGTCGAGATGAACCCAAGGACAATCTCCGACAAATTTGCTAAGAAACATGCCGGCTGTGATCATCCCACCGCCACGCCCACCAATATTGCGCATATCGGCCACATCGCTCTTCAGTTGCTCAAAGTACTCGTCCCACAAGGGCATTTCCCATACTCGTTCACCCGACTGTTCGCCAGCCTTTCGTAATTGATCTTTGAGAGCATCGTTATTACCCAGCATGCCGATGGCAAATTGGCCGAGCGCAACAATACAGGCCCCGGTAAGTGTGGCCACATCAATAATGCAAGCAGGCTTTAACCGGGTGGCATAGGCCAATCCGTCGGCTAAGATCAAACGGCCTTCCGCATCCGTATTCTGGACTTCCACGGTCTTGCCGGACAGCATGGTCAACACATCCCCAGGCTTGGTGGCCCTTCCTCCCGGCATATTTTCGACGGCCGGAAGAATAGCAATGACATTTAAGGATAGTTTAAGGCGGGCTACCGCTTGGATGGTGCCCAGGACTTCCGCGCCCCCGGTCATGTCTGCTTTCATTTGCTCCATGTTTTCCGAAGGCTTGAGGGAAATGCCCCCAGAATCAAAAGTGACCGTTTTCCCTACCAGCACAATGGGACGTTGGGATTTGGCACCACCCGAATATTCCAGAATCAGAAATTTTGAGGGTTCTATACTCCCTCGCCCCACACCCAGCAATCCGCCCATTCCCAATTTTTCTTGTTGCTTCTGATCCAACACTGTTAATTTAATACCATTCGCCTTGGATATTTTTTTTGCCTCCTCCGCCACGCGAGAAGGGGTCATCACATTGGCCGGATGATTACACAGGTCACGAGCAAAGGCAGTTGCCTCCGCACCCGCTTCCCCTCGGCGAACCCCCAATTTAATCTCACCCACTTGCGCAGCAGTAGGAGCGACAAAGGTCATACTCGTGAGTGTTGAGCCGTTCTCGTTTCCATCCGTCCGGTAATGGTCAAATCGATAATTCCCCAACATGGTTCCTTCCACCATGGCTTGGACACAATCCACTAGGGAGCCTCGCGGTGTTTCTGCCGCCATCACTACCGTCGAAAATGATTTGACTCCGATCTGTTGTACCCGTCTAGAGACCACACCCATGGCCTGTCTCACCCGCTCTAAGGACACATCTTTCTTTTTTCCTAAGCCCACAAGAAGAATCCGTTTAGGGGGAACCGCGCCTCTGGTATGAAGCAAGACGATCTGATTGGGTTTCCCTTTGAATTCGCCAGTTTTCCGGAACTCCCGTAACTGCCCGCCTAGCGAACGATCGAGTGCTTCAATATTTTTTTCCAAAGCTGTTTCGTCTTCATACCCGCTAAGCACCAACACCTCTACGGCTTCACCGGCAATGCCACCTTGCTTCACCTTAATATTCATCTGTCCCCCTACGTGAGTTAAAAAACGCGCCTGCGGCGCTCTTCCAATTCGTTGCTAGTCGCTCGTTGCTCGTCTCTAGTCCCTTGAATTTTGTGATCTTGCCCGCCCTCGGCCTGGCCAGGAGGCGAATCCCAATCCGGGTAGACGGCGAGCACTGTCTGAGCGAAGCGAGTTGCGCAGCCGCCGGATTCTGTGAGCCGGATAAAGACCCCTAGGGCCAGGCTGGGCGGAAATGGTTTTGGGTTCTTTTGCCGAAACAAAAGCCCCTCGCCGGCTGAGGCGAAACCCAGCTGATATTATTGAGCATACTCTGAAAGCCTCTCACACTCCCCGGGTATCCGGATCCCAAATGACCTTATGCAATTGCATTTGGACTCGAACGGGTAATCTATCCTGAAGGACCCATTCGGATAGGTCCCGCAACACTAAATCCCCAAAC
>CAZKRH010000046.1:0-2347 GCA_964555115.1 uncultured Nitrospiraceae bacterium
CTTCCCGCCACCTGGCAAGATAAACTCTTTCAAGGGTTCCAAGTCTTCCTGGCAGGCATCAATAAGATGTTCTAAGCGAACCACATGGTCAGCGGTCACCACAGGCATGTTCTTAAAAGTCTCTCCTGGAGCCGTGGCAAGGATCCCCCCCAAATCAAACAGTTTATTTTGAATCCATCGTAGGTCATCTTCGAGTTTGGACTTGGTCTTTATCGTATCGGAAAGGTCGGCATTAAATACCCGCGCAAGACCAATAATTGAATTGAGTTCATCAACCGTTCCATAGGCATCCACACGCAGGGAATCTTTCCATACCTCCTGCCCACCAGCAAGACGAGTTTTCCCCGCATCACCAGCTTTTGTATAGACCTTACTTATCCGCATGGAGTACAGCCTTTTTCTTTCGAACAGTTTTGACTGGCTTTGCAGGTGCCTTGCCCGTACCGTTTAGCTTTCCATTGCGATTCCCCCACTCCTCGTAATGTACTAATTGTTCGACAGGAATACGCGAGCGCCATCCGGCTGATTCTAAATCCGGTCGTGGGGCAAATTCTTTCACATACCCAACGCACAAATAGGCAATAACTTTTACGGGTCGAGGAATACCCAGGAGTTGTTTGAGCGCCTCATAATCCATGATGCTGACCCAGCCTACTCCAATGCCTTCAGCACGAGCTGCAAGCCACAGGTTTTGAATGGCACAACAGGTACTGTACAGATCCGTTTCTCGAATCGTGTTTCGACCTAGGACATTTGGGCCACCACGTTGCCTGGTACAGGTGATGCATATATTGATGGGGGACTCGACTATCCCTTCCAGTTTCATACTTTTATACAGCTTGGCTTTATCTCCAGTATATTTTTTTTCCGCCTCTTGATTGGCTTGGCGAAATAACGTCCTGACTGATTGCTTGGTCTTCTTTTCTCGAACAATCAAAAAATCCCATGGCTGCATAAAGCCAACTGAACCGGCGTGATGGGATGCGGTTAACACTCGGTTCAATACGCTCTCGGGAATAGGCGTTGAAAGAAAATTCTTTCGGACATCTCGGCGTTCAAAAATTGCCCGATACACCGCATCCCGTTCCCTAACGGAAAAGGCACCATTTCCTTTATTAACCTCAGACTTCATGACGTCCATCCAATTTGGCTTAAAATTTCCATTGCAGGATGTTCAAAAAGGTCGTCCAGCAAGGCCGCAGGAACTTTGGCGAGCGGAGCGTACAGCAGTACGTGAGCACGACAAAGGGCCGAGAACGCCGCTGGCGGCCTTTTTCAACATTCTGCTAAAATTCAACTCCCTGCTGAGCCTTAATTCCCTTTCTAAACGGATGTTTCACCATCCCCATTTCCGTCACAAGATCGGCAGCATCCATCAATTCTTGTTTCGCACTTCTCCCAGTGACCACAACATGTTGCATGGCCGGTTTGGCTTTCAAATCCGCAATGACATCTGACAACGGCAAATAGTCATTGCGTAAAATAATATTCAATTCATCGAGAATAACCATGCTAAAGCTTGGGTCTTGCAAATATTGCTTAGTCACGCCCCAAGCTTTTTGAGCCATTTCAATATCACGTTCACGATTTTGCGTCTCCCAGGTAAACCCTTCACCTAACCGATGGAATTCGACCAAGTCAGGAAAGTGAGCCAAGGCCTTGGACTCACCAGTTTCGATCGCGCCTTTCACAAATTGAATGATGGCGACTTTCATACCATGCCCCACACAGCGAAGCGCCATCCCCATAGCCGCTGTTGACTTGCCCTTCCCCGCACCAGTCGTCACGATCAAGAGACCTTTTTCCTCTTGAGCCGCAGCCTTACGACGATCCACTGATGCTTTCAATCTCTGTTTCTGACTTTGATGATCCTGGCCTGCCATACATTCATTCCTTTTTTAGATTATGACTTTGTTGAATATTACAGGCCGATAGCCAGTAAACGCTTCAGAGAAGGCAGGCCTCATCAATGAGAGGGAATGTTCAAAAAAGTTCGTCCAGCAAGGCCGCAGCCCTTTTGACGCGCGGAGCGTACTCTTAGTACGTGAGCACGGCAAAAGGGCGAGAACGCCGCTGGCGGCTTTTTTCAACATTCCCATTACGCGGTGGCTTTCATGCGCAACTGATGTGCGCCGTGTTCTTGTTGAAGTTCAGAAAATGGTACATGCACAAACCCAAATTGCCTAGCCCATCCCGACATGAGTCCCAACCGTACCGCTCCTTCCTCAGCATCTAATAAAATGATGGGCACACCGAGGTCTTTCAATCGAGAAAAAGCAGCGGTCACCGGCGCCAGGGGATCGACGCCTTGCGGAGCCACGGTATTTCGTCCATCCGAAACCACCAC
>CAZKRH010000047.1:0-7611 GCA_964555115.1 uncultured Nitrospiraceae bacterium
CTGCGGACGCCAGCGACTGCATATCCGGGTCCGTTTCTGGGTCTGCCAGGAGCCGTTGGGCCTCAGAAGTCTCCTGCAAGAGACTTTGCTGGTGAAGGAATAATTGAGAGACTTCTTCGAGATCAGCCCGTTCCTTACTTAAGGAACGCAGGAGGGTGGGTTGGGAAAGAACAGACGGTTCCGTCAGTTGTTGCGTTAGAGTTTCAAAACGATTTGCCGCCATCGCCCATTTGGCAAACCAGCCACCTTCTTTTCCCTCATCGTTGGGTTCTCCAGACATCACGTTTGCCATAATGACACCAATAAACCCTTAGGAAATTCTGACAAGAGATCATGGGTAGTGTATTGAATATGTTCACTAGGCTTTAGCTTTCTTCGCATATTTTTTCTTAAACCGTTCCACGCGACCTTCCGTATCAACAATTTTTTGGGTTCCGGTAAAAAATGGGTGACAGGCAGAACAAATATCCACTTTGAGGTCCCCCACGGTCGTTCGAGTTTGAAATTTTTTCCCACAGGCACAACTCACAGTGGCATCTGCATATTTTGGGTGGATTCCACTTTTCATAACAAAACACTCCCTTTTAGATATTCCCTTAGCCTATAAAATTTGTATGATTATTTTTACCACGGTTGTGGGTAGATTAGCAAAACACAGGATTAGGAGAGGGTAAAACTCATCGATTCATAGACTGCAGAAACTCCTGATTATTCTTGGTGCCTTTCATTTTATCCATGAGAAATTCCATGGCCTCCATCGACCCCAGAGGACTCAGCACCTTTCGTAGAATCCACATTTTATTCAGACGATCTCGGTCAACGAGTAATTCCTCTTTCCTGGTGCCGGATTGGCTTAAATCGATGGCGGGGAACAAGCGTTTATCCGCTAATCGACGATCCAGATGCACTTCCATATTCCCCGTTCCCTTAAATTCCTCAAAAATGACATCATCCATACGACTGCCGGTATCCACCAAAGCCGTGGCCATGATCGTTAAACTACCTCCATTTTCAATATTCCTTGCAGCTCCAAAGAACCGCTTGGGCCGCTGAAGGGCATTGGAGTCTAAACCACCGGATAGGACCTTTCCACTGGGAGGGGAAATGGTATTATAGGCCCGGGCCAGACGGGTAATACTATCAAGCAACACCACCACATCCCGTTTATGCTCGACCAATCGTTTGGCCTTTTCCATCACAATTTCTGCAATTTGGGTATGACGCTGAGCTGGTTCGTCAAATGTAGAACTAATGACTTCGGCAGATTTGACCTGCCGTTGCCAATCGGTGACTTCCTCTGGGCGCTCGTCAATCAGCAACACAATGAGCACAGCGTCCTTATGGTTCGCCAAAACGGCCCGAGCAATGGCTTGTAAGAGCATGGTTTTTCCCGTTCGAGGTGCAGCCACGATGAGACCCCGTTGCCCTTTTCCAATCGGGGTAATGAGTTCCATCACCCGCGTACAATACTCCTCTTGGTCAAATTCTAGATCAATTCGCTCTTCAGGGTACAAAGGTGTCAGATTATCAAAAAGAATCTTATCCCGTTGGACGTCCGGATCGTCATAATTTATCTTTTCTACTTTGAGTAACGCAAAATACCGTTCCCCTTCCTTAGGAGGGCGAATTTGGCCTGAAACAATGTCTCCCGTCCGAAGACCAAACCGCCGAATTTGTGAGGGAGAAATATAAATATCATCGGGCCCTGGTAAGTAATTCGAATCGGGCGCTCTGAGAAACCCAAATCCATCTGACAATGTCTCTAGGACACCTTCCCCAACAATCACACCATTTTTTTCAGTCTGCCCTTGCAGGATGGCAAAAATGAGTTCCTGTTTGCGTAGATTGGCGGAACCCTCAACTTTTAATGTACGGGCCAGATCTGTGAGATCTCCGATGGATTTTTGCTTTAACTCAGCAAGATGCATAAGACTCTCCTGAAAAGGTCAAGTGAAATGATGCAAAGTCACAGGCGAAGTATAGATCCCAAGGTTCATGAACCTTGCTCACCATCCTATAGGGGTGTACCAGAAGACTTGGTCAAGAGGCAGGAAGGGGATAGTCCATCACTAACGGGGGACCAACTCCTTGAAGGCTCCTTTAGAAAAAATCCAATGTAAATAACTCAAAAACAAAATGATGTGTCGTGAAAATGTACTCAATGGATGAATTGGATGTTTTGATGATCGTATCAGAAATTAGGATTGATTGTACGAGATCCGGAAGTCATACAGGAGAAGGGAATTCCTAACCTGTAGGAAGGTATAGTTTTTATCTATACCATGCATTATCATCTTGTCAATAGTTCAATCGGTTCCTTTTTCATATTTCTTAAGATATTTTAGTTCAATCGGTTCCTTTTTCATGTTTCTTAAGATATTTTTTTGAAGTTGTTGGGAAATATGTGCCAAAGTTCTTTGTCCTTTCCGTTAAATACCCCTTCGTAAGCGGATCCTTTTTCCCTGGGAATTCAGAGAATTTCCTCTAAAAAACCTAATGATTGTGGCCACTTCTCTCACATTGTCACCAATATCCTGTCCCCGATCCATGGAAGGGATTCTCCTTTTACTAAGCCTTTTCTACCTCCGAGGAATGATTGCACGCTTCAAGACGTTATGGTAAATGTCGAAGATCAAAAAATAATTGAGAAGGCACCTTTCGTTCGGGTTTTTCCCATGGGCCACCAAGACAAAGAAGAAGACCAACAGGACCAACGAATCTTTACTCTGTATGAAGCCATCGAACTTCTACCCGAGTTAGAAAAACATCTGGCCCTCGTGAGAGGAGCGCGGGCCGTTCTCGTCCATACCAAAGAAGAAATTAAAAAAGCCAGTGCCAATGCCCAATACGGAGGGGGAAGTGTCGCAGGCCCTCGATATATTCAAGCCCTAGAACACATCAATGAGGGGCTACATGCCATCCATGAAATAGGAGTTATCGTCAAAGATCTGGACATTGGTCTCTGTGATTTTCCTTATCTGATGGAAGACCGAATTGTCTATTTGTGTTGGAAATTGGGAGAGAAAAAAATTGAATGGTGGCATGAAGTTCATAGCGGATATTCAGGGCGGCACCCCCTGCCCCCAGACGCCACATAACCCAGGCGTGTATTTCCTCCTTCCTTTCCCCATCTTTAAGATACCTTTTCCCTCCCCAATTTGAGAAAAGACTCTTAACAGGAAAGGATAATCCGTGCTGTATGTGATTATTGGTTTTGATGGTCCACAAGGAAAAGAGAAACGCCCCATTCACCGCCCAGCTCACCTCGAAAGGCTGGAAACCTTAGACAAACAGGGGAAACTCATCCTAGCAGGCCCCCTGACTGATGGCACAGGCAGTCTCATTGTGATGGAGGCATTAACCTTAAGCGAAGCTGAACAATTTGCTCAAGAAGATCCTTATTTTATCCATGGAATTTTTGAAAAAATCAGCGTCCATCCTTTTAAACAAGTCCTGCCTTCGCCCATCTGAAACTTTGGGGGCATCCTTTTATAATCATCATTTCTGGGGAAGGTTCAAAGAGGGATATGGAAGAAAGGTCTTATTCTTCACAAAATCAGGTAGAGGTTTGATTATTCCCTCGTACTATTTTTGAAAGAATGAAAGAATGATCTTCCATTCTGATTCACGAACAGGCTGAACGGACAATCGAGACCCTCTTCGTAAAAGCTCAATTTTTTCAAGACCTTTGAGCCTTCTCAACATATCCAAAGACAACGGATGAGAAAAAGTTTTCACCAATTGCACATCAACCATAACCCACCGGGGATTAGCTTTAGTACTTTTCTCATCATAATAACGACTGGTAGGATCTAAAGCATAATGATCGGGATAGGCTGCTTTGACCACTTTCACAATCCCCATGATAGCTGGAGGATCCGCATTGCTATGATAAAAAAAGGCTAATTCACTTCGTTTCATAGATTGCATGAAATTGCGCGCCTGATAATTCCTGACACCTTCCCAGCATGTCCGTTTTTGAGGAGCTTTCCCTAAGTCCTCAATGGAAAATGAAGAGGGTTCTGATTTGAGCAACCAATACTGCGGCATTGAAATAGGTCCCTTTCCCCAAAAGAAAAAGATGCACAATACACATTCCACCCCCCGTCCACTCCATGAGAATGGAATACCCACAAAAACTTCATTAGCCTTCCCAATTACCGAAAAGAGTAGAAACAAACCAAACCTGAATCCTTAGAAATCTCGTATACCATTTCACATACCTATGGATACCTGCCCCGATTGGCTCACTCAATACTTATCCTGCGATGTCCTCATTGGACTGGCGGTTTTTTCTGTCGTCGCATTTTTTGGAACCCTATTGGCCATTCCGGCGATTCTCATCAGGCTACCAAAAGAGTATTTTCATGATGACCATCCCCGAACATGGATGGAGGACCACCATCCCATTTTACGAAGCATCGGGTTAGCTATCAAAAACGTCGTGGGAGGCATCTTCCTCATTGCCGGGTTTGCTATGCTGTTTTTGCCGGGGCAAGGACTCTTAACCATGGTGATTGGGATCTCCCTCATCGATTTTCCAGGAAAAAGGAAAATAGAAAAACGGTTGGTCGGTCACCCAAAAATCTTTCATGCGATCAATTCCCTTCGTGGAAAATTTGGCAAACCCCCGTTTATTTTGTCAGGCACAGCAACTCCATCAGAATAATCCTAGAAACGGCCGTTGGGCGCGAAAAAGCTGTGCAAGGGATTTATGTGCATAGGGAATTGTAAAAACGTGTGGTCACCTTCTGGGTGATGAGAGCTTTTTTCAATTCTCCAGGTGCATGAAGAACTTGTGCAGACTTTCGTGATCCAACTGCTGTTGCTAGGATAATGAAAAAGCGCAGGCAAATGGTCAAGCCTCACGGTCTTGCAATTCCTCATCCTTGCCCAAACCCAAGGGCCCTAGGTACTCTTTACACCGTCCCCCCATCCAGCTAGCATACTGAACCATGACCCCTCTGATGAAAATTGTTTGGGGAAGCATTGCCTGCCTGTGCGCATGGGCCTTTGCCATTATTGTGGGAATAGTCAATCCCAACGAAAAGGTCAATGGCCTATGGTTAGTGGTCGCGGCGAGCTGTTTCTATGTCTTGGCGTATCGGTTTTATGGAAAGTTTCTGGCCACGACCGTTATGAATCTAGATGATAGGCGGCAAACACCCGCCTACCGTCTGGAAGACGGAACCAATTTTTATCCTGCCAATAAATACGTCGTGTTTGGTCACCACTTTGCGGCCATTGCTGGTGCCGGTCCGCTGTTGGGACCTGTTCTCGCCGCGCAATTTGGATTTCTCCCAGGATTTCTCTGGATTGTCATTGGAGCCGTCCTGGCCGGTGCCGTGCAGGACTTTATTATTCTCGTGGGATCTTTGCGACGAAACGGTCAGTCCCTTCCAGAAATTGCGAGAGCCGAAATTGGGTCCATGACTGGGACCGCCACGGCAGTGGCGGTGCTCTTTATTGTCGTCATTGCCCTAGCGGGACTGGGATTAGCGGTCGTGAACGCCTTGTACGATAATGCTTGGGGCACCTTTACTATTGCGATGACCATCCCCATTGCTTTCCTCATGGGCTTCTATTTACAGCATGTTCGACCCGGCCGCGTAGGGGAAATGTCCGTGCTGGGGGTCACCCTCCTCATCCTCGTGGTGATTGCGGGCAGGGGTGTAGCCCAGTCCTCTTTCGGAGAATGGTTTCTTTTGGATCGACAAACTCTGGTGTGGTTATTAGCCGGTTATGGATTTTTAGCGTCAGTGCTTCCTGTCTGGATGTTGTTAGTCCCCCGAGATTACCTCTCAACCTTTATGAAACTTGGTGTCATAGGCCTTCTAGCTCTGGGCGTCCTCATCATGGCACCAGAAATCGAAATGCCACGCTTCACCAAATTTATAGATGGTGGAGGTCCAATTATTCCTGGACCAGTTTTTCCATTTCTTTTTATTACCATTGCCTGCGGCGCTATTTCGGGATTTCATTCGTTGGTATCCTCTGGTACTACCCCCAAAATGATCGCCAGAGAATCACAAGCCATGGTGGGATATGGTGCCATGCTCCTAGAAAGTGCCGTGGGCGTCATTGCTCTGATCTCTGCAGGGTTACTCATCCCTGGTGATTATTTTGCTATTAACACACATCTCTCGTTGGAATCCCTGGCTGCCATGGGATTCCCTGTCGAACATATTGAGGAATTATCACAATTAGTAGAAGTGAATGTGGCAGGTCGACCGGGAGGTGCTGTCTCCTTGGCTGTCGGCATGGCATCTATTTTTTCGGCTTTACCTGGGATGACGGGATTCATGGCTTATTGGTACCAATTTGCCCTCTTGTTTGAAGCCTTATTCATCTTAACCACCATCGATGCGGGTACCCGAGTGGCCCGGTATCTGGTTCAAGAACTTGGGGGACATATGGTTCCGGCCTTTCGCCAAATCAACTGGTGGCCAGGCGTGCTTCTCTCAAGTGGGTTTGTGGTCACCGCATGGGGATTTCTTATTGCGACCGGTTCCATTTCGACAATATGGCCGATGTTTGGAGCCGCCAATCAATTATTGGGAACCCTAGCCCTTTGCATTGGCACCACCCTCTTAATCAAAATGGGAAAAGCGAAATATATTTGGGTGACTGGAATTCCTATGATTTTTGTGGGCGTCATCACTCTGGCAGGATGTTATGAATTATGGTGGATCTTTTTAGACAGAGCCCAAAACGCGTCCGACTCCCTTCAACGAACAACCTTCTATCTCAATGCTGGCCTAGTGGGAATTGTGGCAATCCTCGCCATCATTGTGCTGACAGAAAGTGCGATGAAGTGGTATGGCTATCTTGTTCAAAAACGGCCCTATACGACGAGTGAAATCATGGACGGAGAAGGTATAAAGATTCCCGCCGGACCATGTTGTTGAATTTTCTTCATACAAAAGCTGGGATTTAACACTGAGAGGTTGAACACACACTTGACTCACTTCATAGGGGGACGACATGGCGGAACAGTATTCATTCGATGTGGTATCTCAAGTTGATATGCAGGAGGTGAAAAATGCCATAGATCAAACGCGGAAAGAAATTCATCAACGATTTGACTTCAAAGGATCTAAGTCAGAATTGACATTAAAGGAAAAAGACAAGGTGTTGGAAGTCGTATCCGATGATGACTACAAACTGAAGGCGGTACTGGATATCTTTAAAACCAAATGTATCAAACGCCAAGTCTCGATTAAAGCCCTCACGTTTGGAAATATCGATCAAGCTCTAGGAGGCACGGTTCGGCAAAATATTACCATTCAAAGTGGCCTACCAGAGGATAAAGCCAAAGCCATCGTCAAAGGGATCAAAGAACAAAAATTTAAGGCACAAAGCCAAATTCAAGGAGACCAAGTACGTGTACAAAGTAAAAGCAAAGACGATCTCCAAGCGGTGATCACATTTTTAAAACAAAAAGACTTTGGGCTAGACTTACAATTTATTAATTATCGATGAACGCCATGAATTTGGCGTTAAAGAACCGTTATTATATCGGTACTTCTTGATCCCATTTTTCTTTAAAACGCCCAAAAGCTTGGTCCAGCGCTTTTTGAGCTGCATTGGCCCGCAAAAGATCACGAGGAG
>CAZKRH010000048.1:0-2092 GCA_964555115.1 uncultured Nitrospiraceae bacterium
TAAGGCTAACACCTGCTTGGCAGATTGACACAACAGAGTCGTCAACGCACCACCGCCCGGACCGATTTCGCACACATAATCAGTAAACTGGAGGTCAGCTAGCGTGACAATTTTCCTGAGCAGATTGAGATCAACCAGAAAATTCTGGCCAAGCCGTTTGCGTGGAAACGGAGGAAGAGGAAGTGATGCCATTACATGAAATGATGATAGAGTCGAGTCATATCTATAGTGAATTAACTATTCGAGTAGACTTCACCCTCACCCCAGCCCTTTCTCTGGAAGGGCGAGGGAGTTTTGAAATGTCTTAATTGAAAGTTAAAAAACTATACCGACGTGCTAATGATCGATTAAACATGAGGAATGAGCAGCGAGCAAAATAAAAGGGGGCAAATCTTTTGTTGGCCCCTCTCATGGCTGTCTCCGGCTTAGTTTCACGTGCAGGTCTTTTTCGATGTAGATTTCCAGGAATCCAGGTAGCCCGCCCGCTTTGACCATTTCCTCGAATGGCCGGTGAAATTGCCGGTTGTTGTTTTCGGTGAGAATGACAATGCGCCAGAGATTCAAGGGGTTACCTTCAGTCCCCCCGACTGCGTGCACCACGTGAAACAAGGGCTGAAATCCGTTGGTGCGAATAGTCTCTCCAGTCTCGGTTTCCAATTCGGCTCGCCCGAGAAAGACTATCTTCTGCTCTTTGTGATTAATGAAGACGTCTTCGAGTACCGGACCACTCGTGTTGGCGATCCAAGCTTGGGCGGTGATTTCCCTAAATAAGCGCTCGTTGCCGTCGTCGAGAAAGTGGCGTCCCCAGGAATGTTTCCGGGAGACGACATAAGGGATATAGGAAGCTGGATCCCACGCCTTCTTTAGCTCCATGTCCCAGACCATACTGCGCGTCAGTTGAACGGGCTTGCTGACCTCGTAACGATCACTCAGCACCTCGTTGACATTAACTGCCGGCAACTCAAACCGCGTGTGTCGCTGGTTTTCCCATGCCCTTTCGAATTCCTCGTTTGCCGCAACGAACGAATGACCGGTGTTCCGTACCGTGTTCATGTGCCCCCTCCGCCTGATCAACGTTTCCACAGCACCATGTACAATACAGGTGGTACCGGGGAGTATCATGAGACATCAATCATGACATGAAAAATGAAAATACTCGCTCATGATGTTAACGGTTAATCAGCATGGCTCAATTACCCATACGATTAGCTATTTTCACAAATTCATCAATAGTTGCTTTGAGCATCCCAGCGTGACGATCATCTTTCAGATGTTCATTTTCGTCAAACGCCTGAAAACCAGAGCCAACAGCAACTTGTGAAGGCACGACAGTCACACCAATATTGCCAAGCATCATACGCAACGATACCAGTCCGCGTAATCCGCCTAATCCACCTGGGGAGACAGCGCCCAAGGCGGCAATTTTACCGTTGAAAGCAATCAGAGACGTTTCATTTTCTTCATGTGGGCGTGAGATCCAGTCTAAGGTGTTCTTCAAAAGTGGGGGTATGGAACTATTATATTCTGGCGAGGCTATGAAGAACCCATCGTGTTCGACAAAAAGCTGTTTGAGTTTTTTGGCGTTTTCAGGAATACCGTTTTGTGCTTCAACGTCACCGTCATATAGCGGCATTTCAAAGTCTTTCAAATCAATGTGTGTCACGTGTGCGCCAGCATCCTGTGCCATATCGGCGGCGAGCTTTGCGAGTTTCTTGTTCATGGACTCTTTACGCGCACTTCCAGCAAAAAACAGCAATTTAGCCATCATGGTGTCCTTACTATTACGATTCAAATTTTTCTGTGGTGATTATGAAAATCTATACATCATCTTGGTGTGGAGTATCGGGGATTGGGGTGGGCGAGACAAGTGGGAGGGGAGTGCTGAGGCGTTGAGGTACATCCTCGAGAAACAGCGGGTTTTGAGTTTTTGACCATACGACAAGAATATTACACGGTACATTGACTAGAACTCTCTCAACAGTCTCGAACACTCCCGTAATGGCGCGTCAATGCCCACTTCGCGCAATGCGTACCAAAAGGTTGTACCATTAATTCCTAATATTGGGATTCCTATCTGCCCTTCTAGTTTTTG
>CAZKRH010000049.1:0-5043 GCA_964555115.1 uncultured Nitrospiraceae bacterium
GGGGCCCAAAGAAATAGGAGGGGAATTTTATTACCACTCTTTGAATGTCGCAATCATTTCCATTGCTATTGGGCGACAGCTAGACTTACCTGAAGCGGACGTAAAAAATTTGGGAATAGGTGGACTCCTCCATGATATTGGGTACCTCAGCGGCCTGAATCAATTTACCACGAAAAAATCCTTACTGAACCAGGAAGAACTCCGAACTCTCAATCGGCACCCGTTAAATGGCCAATTAATGGTTGATAAGGGATTTGGGCTGAGCCCAGATACCTTGGCCATCATTGCAGAACATCACGAGCGGTTAAATGGTACGGGATTTCCGAAAGGGTTAAAAAATGAAGCCATTCATCCCTTGGCCAAGATTGTAGGCATTGTGGATGCCTTTGATGAACTGTGCAATAACCCAGACCTGCGAGAAAGCCTTACTCCGTTTGAAGCCTTAGCCCGACTTTACCGCAAAAGAAAAATAGAATTTATGGAAAAACCGGTGGAAGCCTTAGTTGGAACCCTTGGGGTGTTTCCCCCAAGTTCGTTAGTAGAATTAAGTGATAAAAGAATTGGTGTCATTTGCACCATTAATCAAAACGATCGCATGCGACCACAAATCCTGCTCTATTCGAAACATCATCCACGAAAGGACGCACCGATTCTGGATCTCGGGAAAGAAGCTCCCACTCTCACCGTTAAGCAAGGACTTCGTCCCATTCAAGTCCCTCCGAAAATCTGGGAATATTTAAACCCTCGGGGGATGATTAGTTACTTTGCGACCCCAAGCAAAAAAGACCAATAAGCTTCTAGCCCACCCCAGGTACTTCTTACCTCTCCAGAACAATACTGAATACTGGAGGCGCATCTTGCGCTCCTGCACCATATCGAAGCCCCGCGAAATATCACAGATCTGAGAAACCCTTCAAAAGCGGTCAAGCTAATTCGAGATAACAATTCATATTAAATATCAATGGGTTAGATAAAACCAGTTAAACCGAAACTTTGGCATTGAGGTTGCTATATCCTTCAACATGATGAAGACGACTCTTAAAAAAACATCGAAGATAAGGAGTAGAATCATGAAGAAGACCCTACACATCCTGACAACCTCATTCATCATGTTCACTTTGTTCATGGGAGCCCAAATAGCTGGAGCGCAAGAATGGAAATTTTTATCCAACCCCCAAAAGGCTTCGATTCAAGGGCTCCAAGACCAGAATCTGAAAACTCCATCTCAGCTAAAGGGCCTCTCAAATCTACGATTCCCTATGAGCCCAAGCCCAATTGAGCTACAAGTAACTCGCAATCAAGTTCAATTGGATCGCACAAAAAATCCCCTTGAATTTTCAGGCCATAACTCATGGTCACCCCTTCCCTCTTCTCCAGGGAACCAAAATTTTACTTTGTTTTCCTTTTAACGATTTCTCCCCAAAGCGTCCCACCCAGAGGTGGGGCGCTTCCCCTAATGTTTCACTCTAGGAACACATCACATGGATGAAAAGCCAAAACACCAAGACCCTCAACCTCTACCGTATCTTCACGATCATTCGAAATGTGACCTGAGGAAACGAATCAAAAAAACGTTGGAAAAAGCCAATCAACTATTAGCCGATTGTGGGAAGGCTGTAGACTCCTCAACTTCTTCAGAAAACTCATCACCACCACCTGACTCATCCAAAAATTAACCCTTTCCCTCATTCACCAACTTCAGCTTTTTCCTATTCCAGTGTTAACTACCCCCCAAAACACTTCAACAATCTCCACCAGATCAGTAAACAGCCCATCTTCTAAAAACTCATTGTTCGATCCCTCTCATTCGGATAATTAGATCCTTTGGAACATTGGGAGGAAGAGAATGAAGCTGTTCTGAGCCACCACGACATCACACAGTTCTGTGAGATCACACAGGAATGGAAAGAGATGGGAATTGTTCGTTTACATCCAAATCCCAAAAGTCCTTTGTTTTTTCACAAAAAAATTTCCTTCCCTTCATAACACATCTTTGGCACTTTCATTGCAATGTTCCATGACATGATGACGATGAAGCTCTTAGCACTTATTCGGTACCCATGGAGGCAATGATGGCACTCTTTGATGAAGGCTTTAATTTTGCTGTTGTGATTTTGGCATTACTCTTTGTTGGTTTTCCATTTTTGGCCCTATGGATTCGCAATACTCAATGGCCAAAATTGCGACATCCAGCAACCACGAAGTGGAAATCCTCAATTCCTAAATCGATTATCACGACAGGGGTTCTTGCCTTAAGTATCATGGCAGCGCAACCCGCTTCCGCTGAAAACTTTGAGCTATATATGATATCAACTGGCAGTGAGGTAGAGTTGTACCAGGTTTCCTCAACCTTGAAACCCGTAAAGTTGACAGGAGCACGCAAAGATGGCTACCTGGCTTTTCGGCATTTCCCTCAACTCTTTCTTGACTCAACTCACGGATATGTTCAACCAAGAGAAAACCTTCGCATGTTGACCTCAGGGTTTCAAACCACCCCATTAGGTCGGATACTGAAAGTCGCTGGTCGGATTGATTGGCAAAAAGCCACAGGTCAAGAATTGGTCCGATCTTCCCCGAACATCCCAACCGCAGAGGAGTCTTTGTCTAGTGAGAAAAGCTTGCCCCAACTCACGATGTCAAAAGTGCCGGGAACAACTTTAGAGAAAAACAACTAACTGTTTGGCGGGTTTGAAGCAGCGCTTTGGCGAGAAGGCCTCATCGTCCAAGCCAAAGTGAGAAGAAGAAACAACAGCACAAGTGGGATCGGAAACGCTCCCATTTCACCAGCACGAAGGTGCGTGATAGAAGCCCCAATCATCGTCACGCTTAAAAGCAGTACTCCATATAATCGCACCAGAGGTATCCAAAGAGCGATCCCAGCCACCACCTCAATCCCTCCTGTCAGATACATAAACCAGAGCGGGTACCCCCAATGCGCAAATTTCTCCACATGATTGTCAGGATTGATAATTTTAGATCCCCCAGCGACCAAAAAAATCCCCCCCAAAAAAATCCATAACATTATTTTGATAATCTGTTTCATTGGTTCATCACCGAAGATCTCCACATCCTTAGATGAGGGAAATGGATACCCTTTCCATCATAGAAAGAACCATTAATCAAATTTTAAATAAGAAGTGGGTACAAAGTAAAGGTAAAAAAAGAAGGAATTAAGAATCTTAAGATACTGGAGACGAGAGACGAGCAACTTGCGACAAACTATGAGAGCGCACCTGGCGGTTTTTTTCAACAGTCTCCTATGGTTCCACGATGACTACCCCCCGCATATTGGACGTATGGAGTCGACAGAAATAGGGATACGTACCGGCCCGCCTAAAGGTATATTCAAATCGATGTCCAGGTTTATTCATATTGAGACCGCTATCAAATTTTTTCCCCCCATCCTGACAATCAAGGGATTCACAGGTCCCACTCGTGACGGAATGAGGCTCTTTTGACCCATCGGCATAAATCCAGACGACTCGCTCACCAGCCTTGATGGTGATGGCTTTCGGGGAAAAAAACGCCGTAGCCCGGAATACCATGACGGTTGCGCCTAAAGATGCTGGCGTCTTGGAAAGTGAAGGGTTGGCCCCATGGAGATTTTTTTCTGCAATGACCACAAACTCATCCTTGGCTCCATCAACTTCGCAGGGTTCCTTCGTCAAGGCGACTAACGCCACGGATTTGATGTGCGAGAACTCTGCATGAGAAGGAAATCCTTAGAGAAGGCGGTCATCCTCCAGAAATTGCCCTTGTATCTGAGGATCCGTTTCCTCCCCACCTAAAACTTTGAGTCCACATTTCCTCTGATCTAATTTCCAATAGATTTCTCCATCAATGGGAGCATCAAGGTCCAACCCATCCACGAAAAGCTGATAATCTCCAGGCTCAACCTCCACACCATAATCGAAAATCATATCAGCAGGTCCCCACCCGACTGTGGCATGGGATGACTGACCCCCTCCCATCACCGCCACCCAACACCACACAACAACCAAACAGGCAGAGCGAAGTCCCTTGCCCGTTCGTACCCCATTGCAAACCATTGGTTCCGAGACTGGTTGAACGTCAGTGGGTGAGGATGAATTGATCTTGGGGATCAGAGGATGTCTCCCTTACCAATTGAGAGACCTAATGACTGTCACCACTTTTGAGTGTCAACACGTAGGTGGTGAGATCATTGACTTCTTTGTCCGTCAATGGGAATTTTGGCATAAAAGACCCTGGAGAAACGGAAGTTGGATCGAGGAAATGCTGAATGTGCCATGCTCGCTCGGGCCGCCGGTCAGCCACATAGGAAAGATCCGGGGCCAAGGCGGCTCCTTCCCCATGGATGCGATGACAGGTTTTACACCCATAGGAGGCCCCTAAATTTTGACCACGAATAACAGCCGGATCCGTTTTGGGAGTCGCATACAGGTCTCGAAGCGAAAAACCTAATAACACAAAAACCGAGACGAGAAAGACGATGCCGCCTAATAAGGATAGCCGTCGATCTGTCAACTTGCGTTCTGGATTTCGATCAATGAACGGCAAGAGAAAGAGGAACCCGATAAATAGGGTGGGCAACAACCAACTGGCCAAAGGCACTAACGCTCCGGGAGCATATTTCAGCAATTGGTAATGAAAGAGAAAATACCATTCTGGCACCGGGACAAAAGAATGATCAGACGGGTCCGCTTTATCCGCTAAAGGAAACTCAATCGTGCTGGCCAAGACAACCAACACCACAAACACTCACAACATGACCAGCGCATCCATATACACTTGGCGCGGGTAAAACGTCGCGCTACCTTTTTGGGCTTTCTCCTTATCCCACGGTCCCGCGGGACCAACCCGGCGGAGGGTAAACAAATGCAACATGATGCCAAAAAGAATAATGGCTGGAAGAATGAGGATATGAATGGCAAAAAATCGAGAAAGGGTCAGTGTCCCTAACATGTCTCCTCCACGAAGGACCCTAACCAAAAAATCTCCAATGACTGGCACCGTACCGGCCATGTTAATCCCCACTTGGGTCGCCCAATATGCATTTTGATC
>CAZKRH010000050.1:0-1678 GCA_964555115.1 uncultured Nitrospiraceae bacterium
AATCCAAAACGGAATACCACATCGATAGTTTCTATGGCATACGTTTGAACTTCTGATGCCAAGGTGATATTCAACACGAGAATGGCCACGATAGCCCCAATGGGATCAATGAGGACTCCCTCGGCCTCCAACACCGTTTTGAGATGAGGTCGGAGTCGCATATCACGAAGCAAGGGCCCCACCACAGTTGGACCTGTCACCACCACCAGGCTTCCAAAAAGAAAGGCCATCGACCACGACCACCCAAGAAACATCTTGGCCAATACGGCAGTTCCACATAAAGTGATGACAGCCCCTAATGTGATCAAACGGCGAATGGGAAATTCCTGACGCCGTAATCTGGAGGCTTCGAGATTTAGTCCCCCTTCAAAGAGAATGATTGCCACAGCAAAATCAACAATGCCAAAGAGGCCCACACCCAAAGATGGGGGATCAACCCATCCAAGCCCATCAGGCCCCAAACCAAATCCACAGGCCAGGAGTAACACGATGCCGGGAATCCTGAGATGTCTAGCCACAGATTGAGCAAGGACACCTGCCGCTAAGGCAATGGCCAGCGTCAGACTGAGATGAGCTGTTTCCAAGGCACCTCCGAAATAATTGATGAAAAAACTTTAGTGTTCACGGATGGTTAGTATAGCGATTGGATTTTTTTAAGGGAAAGATCAGGAGGGAACCCCGTTGGTTACCTTTTCCACCATTCTTACCAGAAAAAGATTCCACAAACTTCACGTTTAAAACATCTACCCCGAGGTATACAACCAAGACAAAGGATTTCACCAAAAACAGAACAATAAAAGACTCCCGACCCCTTTATTTATGATTTTACGAATCAGCCGCCAAGTCCCCTTCGCCAAGTTTTCGTTTGAATAATTCGAGGACGAGGTTCAGGCAGAGTTGAGCTCCTGCAGGATCGTACCGATTGCCTTCATCTCGGATGAACGCATGGGCATTATTAAATTCATGCCATTGGAAATGGACCCCACCCTCTGTCATTTTCTGATAAATCATGGCCCGTCCTTCTTGGGGAATATGTGGATCTTGGCGGCCCCAGATCATGAGCATTTCACCGTTGATCTCTCCCATTCGATCTTGCGTATCATCATTCTGACCTTTCCCTAATCCTCTACTATGAATATCCGTGCCGTAATAACTGACCCCAGCCAACACGTCAGGATTCATCGCGGCCCGGAATGAAAGGTGTCCACCTAGACAAATCCCAATGGTTCCCAACTTCCCTGTGCAATGCGGACACGTTCTGAGATGATCCAAAGCCGCTCGAGCATCACTGTCATAGCTTGAAAGAATTTTTGAAATTTTATGTTGATTGCCCCTAGAGGCTCCTTCTTCATCATAAGCCAGTACCGTCCCCGCTGGTTCGAATTCGTGGTAAATTTCCGGAACGGCCACGATAAATCCATGCCCTGCTAATAAGGCTGCCGTACGTCGAATCGGTTCGGTGACCTGAAAAATCTCGGAGAACAACACCAGGCCGGGATATCGTCCCGGGGCCACTGGACGAAAAACATAGGTCCGCATCGGCCCAGTGGGCGTCGGGAGATCAGTGACATCAACATCTGCAATAATCATCGCTATCCCCTTTTCCCAAAGAAACGAATAAAAAGGTAGCCCTCATTTCGCCAAGAGTCAAGAATGTAATTAACCAGTGAGCTGAGAG
>CAZKRH010000051.1:0-41213 GCA_964555115.1 uncultured Nitrospiraceae bacterium
GGGGAGGTTTCGACAATTCCACCAATTTGGGGTCGAAGCCATTGGAAAAAGTCATCCTTTTGTTGATGTTGAGGTCATTGATTTGTTGTGGAATTTCTTTTCATCTTTGGACCTCCCTGGCCTCAATCTGGAAATGAATTCCCTAGGTACATTAGAAGAGCGTCAAGAATACAAGGCTCAACTTCTGGAGTTTTTAACTCCTCACCGTGATGACCTATGCGGAAATTGCCAAAGAAGGTTGGAAACCAATCCCTTAAGGGTCCTTGACTGTAAGGTCCCTACTTGTCGAAAAATTACCGAAAATGCTCCAAACTTATCGGATTGCTTAAAGACCGAATCCCGTGATCATTTCCAAGCTGTATTAACTGGGCTAGAATCCTTACACATCCCCTACACCCTCAACCACCGATTGGTTCGTGGCCTGGATTATTACTCAATGACCACGTTTGAAGTAACCAGTTCCTCTCTTGGCGCACAAAATGCCATTGGGGCTGGGGGCCGATATGATGGCTTACTGAAAACTCTCGGGGGATCCCATACTCCAGCTATAGGATTTGCTATAGGATTGGAACGGGTCATATTGGCCCTTCCAGACTCGCGTATTCCCCCTAAATCACCCCTTGTATTCCTTGCAAGCTTTGGGAAAAAAGGAGTCCAGACAGGTATGCAGATTCTTCAACAACTCCGGTTGGCAGGCATCAAAGCCGACACTGATTATCAGTCCTCGTCCCTAAAAAACCTGCTTCGATCCGCCAACCGATTGGGGGCGACCCATACTCTAATCTTGGGTGACGATGAAGTCGATTCCAATCACATTACCCTTAGAAATATGGAAACGAAGGTCCAAGAAAATCTGCCTCTTGATTCAATTCATCTTCATTTGCCCCATCACCTCAAATAGCCCAAATTTATCTTTAGATTGATTGACAGAATTCTGAATAAAATCATATAATTTCTCTTCTTTTTCAATCACTAATAAAAAAATACTCATACGTGATTTTAACCTCATGTTGTCAGGAGAGGAAACGGTTTCTCTGGCCGTTTTCCCCGTTTTCACCAAAAGTTGGAGTTCCCTCCTCAATCCTCGATGCAGGTATTCAAAAGGGAACGTGAATCTATTTTTCTATTTTTTCCACAGGTCAATTAACCTGAATATGACCTCTTCACCACCAAGCATTGTCGTCCTTATCCAAACGGACCCTTCTTCTACACACAGGGCTGCTGAAGGAATTCGTATTGCCTTAGGATTGTCCACCGGTCCGAATCCTCTCACCATCATATTACTGGGGAAGGCTCTTATGCTTTTGACTGAGGAGGTTTTTGATACTACCGAGGGGGAAATACTTGAAAAACATCTCCCTGTCATTCAGGAGCTTGATATTCCAATTTTAATCCCAGAGGGAACTCAATCCACATTACCCCTCGATACAAATTTTGCTATTCAGGAAACTCCCCTTCCTGAATTAGGAAAAATTTTAGCTTCAGCTGATAGAACTCTTGTTTTTTAATGACCTGAGGATATGGTGAAAATTATTCTTTATATCATTTCCCGAAAACCTTCCTCCGATTGGCCATTCCCAGAATTTCCGGAAAGTACGGATACGACCATAAACGTTATTTTCATTCAGGAAGCGGTAAATCTCCGGTTATCACTCGCAACCGGCAACCATTTTACGCTAAAAGAAGATATGGCCTCGAAGGATCAGTCATCCTCATTCCCAAGCATTGAATATCATGATATGCTCCGCATGATTTTTGAGGCCAATACGGTAATTTCCATTTGATTCCCCGGATTAAGGACATTTTTTATATAAAAAATTATTGTGTGAAACCCCTCAATTTTTTGGTTCCTTTTTTCTCCTCCTTCTTATTGTTTTTTAATAAGAGAAAGAATTAGGAGTCAGAGTATGAGTATTAGTAGGCCCTGTGGATAAAATGGAAAATAAGCGTATAATTGCTTGCTTAGTGAGGAAGGCCTGCTCATGAAGGAGTGTAAGGATTGTGAAACGGTGGTGGTATAAGGCCTGAAAAAGCCGTGGATGAACGGTGAATGGATAGGGATATATTTTGTGAATGGGGAAAGATCATAAAGGAAAAACAAATAAATTCCGTGTTGTTATCCACACCTGTTGATAAAGCTGTGAATAATTGGAGGTTTTTGACGTGACAGCCCAAAAGATTTGGGAGCAAACCTTAGTATTTATTGCGGATCGTATGGGACAAGATGTTGTCGAGACCTGGCTGCATCCAGTTCGATTAGAAAGTGTAGATGATTCGACCGCTACGATCGTAGTCCCAAATAAATTTTTCGGGGAATGGTTGGGGCGAAACTATAAAGAACTACTTAGTGAAGGCATTGGTAACGTACGGGGGACTAGTGGTCAAGAGCGAGAGCTAGAAGTCATTTTTGTGGTAGGGGAACATCAAGGGAAACAGGTAGGGACATCCCGTCCGTCTTCCCATGGCTCCATTTCGCCAGCCCCCCAAAAAACCCGTCGAACCCAGCTTCCTAACCCTAAATATACTTTCAGTAGTTTTGTTGTGGGAGCAAGCAATCAATTTGCTCATGCGGCAAGTCTTGCTGTGGCGGAGTCTCCTGCCCGAGCGTATAACCCGTTTTTTATTTACGGAGGGGTCGGACTAGGGAAAACCCATTTACTCAATTCCATCGGGAATTATGTGGCAGAAAAAGGTGATTTACGAATTGCCTATGTGACCACTGAACAATTTACGAATGAGGTGATCAATTCCATCCGGTATGACAAGATGATTGAACTCCGGAGGCGCTATCGCAACGTGGATATGCTCCTCATTGATGACATTCAATTTTTGGCCGGCAAAGAACGAACCCAGGAAGAATTTTTTCATACCTTTAACACCTTATATGAAGCTAGAAAACAAATCGTGTTATCAAGCGATCGATTTCCTAAAGAAATGCCCTCTATGGAGGAGCGACTACGATCTCGTTTTGAATGGGGATTAATTGCGGATCTCCAACAGCCTGATGTGGAAACCCGAATAGCGATCTTGAGGAAAAAGTCGGAGGAAGAAGGGATCCCAATTGGAGAGGACGTCATCCAATTATTAGCGGCCAACTTAAAAAGTAATATTCGGGAGCTGGAGGGAGCCCTTATTCGGCTTGGGGCCTACGGTTCGTTAACAGGCCGAATCATTAATGTGGACATGGCCAAAGATGTGCTTCGTGACCTTTTGGGAAATACCCGGAAAGTCATTACACTCGAGGACGTACAAGAAGCCGTGGCCACAAGATTTCACCTCAAGGTATCCGAACTCAAATCCAAACGGCGGACGAAAACCTTGGTGCATCCTCGTCAGATTGCGATGTTTCTTTCAAGAGAACTCACAGACGCATCTTATCCGGAAATCGGAAGGGATTTTGGCGGAAAGGATCACACCACCATCATTCATGCCTGTAAACAAATCGATAAGGCCTTAGCAAATGATACTACCTTACGATCAACGCTCGATAGTCTTAAGGACGAAATCAGTAAGGCTTAGGAGGAGGGTATCCGAGATGAATGATCGTCGCGAGGTTGTGACGGGGTGAGTCAGATTTTTCGATCGTTTGAGGCGAATAGTGGGACTATTGAACGAAAAGGATCGGAGAATCTGGCCAAGCCCAGTGCAACCGCAGTAGATCATTTATCAGGGATAGCCTCCTAGAATGCGTTCACACAACCATACGGTAAGGGAGCCACTGACATGAAATTACGAATTTCCCGGGATGAACTCCTCACCGCGCTCCAACGGGTTCAGGGTGTCGTGGAAAAACGAAACACCATGCCCATTTTGGCCAATATTCTGTTGGAGGCCAAACCTGAAGGACTGGACATATCCGCCACGGATTTAGAAATTGGTATGCGTGGCCTGTATAAGGCCACCGTCGAGGAACCAGGGTCAGTGACCTTTTCGGCAAGGAAATTGTTTGAAATTTTAAAGGAAATTAAAGAGCCAGAAATTGATATTGCCGTGAGTGACAATAGTTTAGTGACTATTCAAGCGGGACGCAGCCAATTTAAAGTCGTGGGGCTTCCTGCTCAGGATTTCCCTGCCCTGCCAGCAATCGAACGGGAGGGTTTGATCCCATTGCCGGGGTCTGGACTTTTAGAATTGATTCGTAAAACGATCTTTGCCGTGGGTGATAATGATACGCGCTATGTCTTGAATGGCGTATTGGTGACCGTGACCTCATCTAATGGGAAACCAACCATTCGGTTGGTGGGAACGGATGGCCATCGCTTAGCGGTGGCAGAGCAAGAGATTGAGGCCCAAGATGCTAAAATGCCATCGATGGATGTGAAAGCCATCATTTCCAAAAAAGCCGCCAATGAAATACGACGTTTGTTGGAGGAAGGGGGCGATGAGCCTCTGATTGGATTTACGAAAAACATGTTGATTTTTAGAAAAAGTGGGCTCGTGCTGACCGCTCGCCTGATGGAGGGGGGATATCCAAACTATCAACAGGTCATTCCAAAAGAAGGGGCACAAAAAACCGTGGTCAAGCGTGATGAACTGGAGGGAGCCTTACGTCGGGTCTCACTCCTCGCCAAGGATAAAGCCCACGCCGTCAAGGTCACCTTTTCCTCGGATCACATGACCTTATTTTCGAGTAATCCGGAATTGGGTGAAGCCAGAGAAGAAATTCCGGCTGAGTTTAAGGGAGAAGAGTTTTCGGCAGGTTTTAATGCTCGGTATCTCCTGGATGTATTAGCCGTGTTAGATAAAGAAACCCTTTCTCTTCAAATGGAAGCATCACTGAGTCCCTGCTTGATTAAAGATGGGGATAATCTCACATTTAAAACGGTGGTCATGCCGGTGAAAGTGTAAAATGAACGAGGAGACTGCAGAATCCTCGGGAGGAATGAACATCGAACCCCATTCCACGGAACCCATCTCAGTCACAGATCTACCCCCAAACACTTCCCAGTTAAAGGACACCCAGGATTCGGTGTACGGGGCTGATCAAATTCGCGTCCTTGAAGGGCTGGAAGCCGTTCGGAAACGACCCGCTATGTTCATTGGCAGTACGGGTGTGGATGGACTGCATCATCTTGTCTATGAGGTCGTGGATAATTCCGTCGATGAGCACATGGCCGGGTTTGGGAAAACGATCGAAGCCACCTTGGAAATCGATGGCAGTGTCACGGTCATTGATAATGGGCGGGGGATTCCTACGGGTATGCATCCCACTCAACACAAGTCTGCTGCTGAAGTCGCACTCACCGTACTTCATGCGGGAGGAAAATTTGAACAGGGTGCCTACACGGTTTCCGGTGGACTCCACGGGGTAGGAATTTCCGTCGTCAACGCGTTGTCAGAGTGGCTGGAACTAGAGATTTGGCAGAATGGAGAAGTTTTTGAACAGACCTATGACCGAGGGACTCCCCTGGCTCCCTTAAAAGCCACCGGAGTAACAAAAAAGCGTGGAACCAAGATTACCTTTAAACCAGACAGCCAAATTTTTGAAATCCTTGAATTTAGTTTTGATATTCTGGCCCAACGACTACGCGAATTAGCCTTTCTGAATAAAGGGCTGTCGATTGTTCTCGTGGATAAAGTCAAGGGGAAGGAACAGACGTTTTGCTATGTCGGAGGAATCGTCTCTTTTGTCGAACATTTGAATGAAGCCAAGTCTCCGCTCCATAAGCCCATTTATATCGCCATTGAAAAATCAGATATGATTCTGGAAGTGGCCCTTCAATACAATGACAGCTACGCCGAAAACATTTTTTCCTTCGCCAATAACATCAACACACGAGAAGGGGGCACCCATCTCAGTGGCCTCAAAGGAGCCTTAACCCGCACGATTAATTCTTACGCCAATGCCAATGATCTGTTGAAAAAGGATATGGAGTCCCTGACAGGTGAGGATGTACGAGAAGGACTCACCTCGGTGATCAGTGTCAAAGTCCGGAATCCTCAATTTGAAGGACAAACCAAAGCCAAATTAGGTAATAGCGAAGTGAAAGGATTTGTTGAGTCGGCAGTCAATGAATCCCTAGGAGCCTATTTTGAGGAAAACCCACAAATAGCCAAAAAAGTTATAGGGAAAGCTATTGATGCCGCCCGGGCACGAGAAGCCGCCCGAAAGGCCAAAGATCTGATACGACGGAAAAGTGTGCTGGATGGGGGATCTCTTCCTGGAAAATTAGCAGACTGTTCCGAAAAAGATCCCGCCCTGAGTGAACTCTTCATTGTGGAGGGGGATTCTGCTGGAGGGTCGGCCAAGCAAGGCAGGGATCGTCGATTTCAGGCTATCCTTCCCTTAAAGGGAAAAATCCTCAATGTCGAAAAAGCCCGATTCGATAAAATGCTGTCCAGCGACGAAATTCGGACTCTGATCATGGCCTTGGGGACGGGCATTGGTCGAAAAAGAGAGGACTCTGAAAATGGAAAGGAGGATAAAGAAGCCTTTGATATCTCTCGAACTCGATACCATAAAATTATTCTAATGACCGATGCGGATGTCGATGGCAGCCATATTCGGACTTTGTTACTCACCTTTCTCTTTCGACAAATGCATGAACTCATCGAACATGGTTATATCTACATTGCCCAACCGCCTCTTTTTAAGGTGAAAAAAGGCAAAACGGAGCGATATTTAAAGGATGAGGCCGGCCTCAATGATTATTTAGCCGATCTGGCGGTCGCAGAGGTGGAAGTGTTTCTTGATGGTCCTCAAGAATTCGTGGGAGGGCAAGACTTTCTCCCTATACTACAAAAACTCATTGCCTTTGAAGGATTGCTGACCCGTCTAGCCAAAAAACCTCATGAGTCCCTCATCCTTCGAGCCTTTGTCGATGAACCGATCATGGGGCGGGATCTCCTGAAAAATGCTGAGGCCTTGCGGAATGTGGTCGCTCGAGCAAAAGAAATCCTGCAACTGGGGCACCCTGAAAGTTCATTCACGTTCGATATTCAGGAAGATGAGGAACATCAATCGAATAAAGTCCTGTGTAGAATTTCCACGAATGGAATGGTCCAATCTTTTGAGGTCAATCATGACTTGGTAGGATCAGCCGATTTTCGCGAGTTACAAAAACTCGCCCCTTCCGCCATCGGGTTGGGGCGTCCTCCCTATCGAATAAAGGTTGGAGATACCGAAAAATCCTATTCGGCCACGGAGGCCCTCGTGAGTGCCATTTTAGAAAGTGGGAAAAAGGGTTTCAGTCTTCAACGGTACAAAGGGTTAGGGGAAATGAATCCCACGCAATTATGGGATACCACCATGAACCCGGAAACACGAACGCTCCTTCAAGTGAAATTGGAGGACATGACCGGGGTTGATGAAATTTTTACGATTCTCATGGGAGACGAAGTCGAACCTCGACGAAACTTTATTCAACAACATGCGTTAGAAGTTAGAAATCTTGATGTGTAACAGGACGTTTCAGGTGAGTTTCTCAGTCCTGTACTCCCGCCCTTGGCCCCGAGGCGAGCGATCCTGTTGTTCAGGCCTATTTGAACATCGTGTTTACCTAAGAATTGTTGAATATTGTCTGTGATTCGCCATTTTTTCCTTTCTTGCTACAACCACCTATGAATTCTCACCATCCAGGAAATGAGTCCTAAGGTATGCCGATAGAAGACCGTATTATCCAGGTCGCCATTGAAGATGAAATGCGCTTGTCCTATATGGATTACGCGATGAGCGTGATTGTAGGGCGTGCGCTACCGGATATTCGGGATGGCTTGAAACCCGTTCATCGGCGAATCCTATATGGGATGAATCAAATGGGATTGGCCCATAATCGGGCCTATCGTAAGTCTGCCAAAATCGTCGGGGAAATTATGGGGAATTACCATCCCCATGGAGATTCCGCCATTTATGACGCCCAGGTCCGAATGGCCCAGAATTTCAATATGCGGTATGTCCTGGTGGATGGTCAGGGAAATTATGGCTCTGTGGATGGAGATCCAGCAGCGGCCATGCGGTATACCGAGGCCCGGCTCACGAAACTTGCCGGGGAAATGCTCGCGGATATCGATAAGGACACCGTGAATTTTGGTCCGACGTATGATGAGTCGGATACAGAACCAAGGGTACTCCCTGCCCGTGTCCCCAATCTGTTGATTAATGGCGCTGGCGGGATTGCGGTCGGGTATGCCACGAATATCCCGACTCATAACCTGAATGAGGTCGTGACGGCCGTTATCCAACTTCTCGACAATCCAGACCTGTCCATAGACAGCTTGATGGACACCATCCCTGGTCCGGACTTTCCTACTGCCGGATTTATTTATGGAACCCAGGGGATCAAGGATGCCTATCATACCGGACGAGGTCTTCTCACAGTGCGTGCGAAGACGACGATCGAAACCAATGAACGGACCGATCGTGAGCGCATCCTCGTGACAGAAATTCCCTATCAGGTGAACAAATCCAGGTTGTTAGAAAAAATTGCCGAGCTCGTCCAAGAGAAACGAATTGAAGGCATCTCCGACCTTCGGGATGAATCCGATCGTGATGGCATGCGCATCGTGATTGAATTAAAAAAAGGGGAAATCCCTTTAGTGGTACTGAATCAGTTGTACAAGCATACCCAAATGCAAAATACCTTTGGGGTGATTATGCTGGCCTTGGTCAATAATCGTCCCGAGGTGTTAAATCTCAAACAAATCCTCGTGGCCTTTATTGACCACCGTCGAGAAGTCGTCGTTCGCCGAACGGCCTTCGAGTTACGAAAGGCTGAAGAACGAGCGCATATTCTGGAAGGGCTGAAGGTCGCCCTAAGCAATCTTGATCAGATCATTACCCTCATTCGCCAATCGAGTTCTCCTGATGAGGCTAAATCAGCCTTACAAGAACAATTCCCGTTAACCCTCATTCAGGCGACGGCCATTTTAGACATGCGGTTGCAGCGGTTGACCCAACTGGAACAGGACAAGCTGAATCAAGAATATGACGACTTGTTGGCCCGGATCGCCCATTTCAAATCTGTTTTAGGATCAGATGACCTAGTCAAACAGATCATCCATGAGGAACTTCTGGAAATCCGGGAGACGTATAAGGATGAACGGAGAACGAAAATTATTCCTCAGGAAGCGGAACTGAATGTCGAAGACCTCATTGCGGATGAAGAAGTCGCCGTGACCATTTCCCATGCTGGGTATATCAAGCGAAATGTAGTGACCGAATACCGAGCCCAACGACGCGGAGGAAAAGGGAAACTGGGCATGGGAACCCGGGATGAAGATTTTGTGAAAACACTTTTTACGGCCTCTACGCATGATTTTCTTCTGTTTTTCACCAGTGCTGGAAAAGTGCATTGGCTGAAAGTCCATGAAATTCCAGAAGCGGGTCGTATCAGTAAGGGGAAGGCCATAGTGAACCTTCTCCCATTGGGTCCCGATGAACAAGTCACGGCCACCCTTCCAGTCAGAACGTTTCGCGATGATCAATTTGTGGTGATGGCGACCAAGAAAGGGACCATCAAGAAAACAGAACTCTCGGCCTATGGGAATCCCCGGCAAGGAGGTATCATTGCTCTCACCCTCGATGAAGGGGATAAGTTGATCGAGGTCGAAATTACAGATGGACACACGGATATTTTGCTGGGAACCAAACATGGTATCGTCATTCGGTTCAAAGAAGAACGTGTTCGATCCATTGGGCGTACCGGAAAGGGGGTTCGGGGGATTACCCTCGATGATACCAATGAAGTGATCGGAATGGTCACGATTACCGCGGATTCAGACACATCCATCTTGACCGTGACGGAGGGGGGTTATGGAAAACGAACCCAAGTGGGGGAATACCGAACACAAGGTCGGGCGGGACGCGGAGTGATCAGTGTCAAAGTGACGGAGAAAAATGGGCCCGCGGTGTCTTTTCATCAAGTCAAGGATAGCGATGAAATCATGATCATGACCGCCGAAGGCAAAATCCTTCGTACCACCATGAATGATATCCGAGAAATTGGCAGAAATGCCCAGGGCGTCCGGATTATTGATATGGAGGATTCTGACCGCGTGGTCGGGGTGGCCAAATTAGCCGAGCCAACGGAACAGGAGGGGTCCAGCAGTGATTCCAACGGGACCGACCCTCAAGATGATCCTCCTCCAGACCCCCCTGAAGCAGCGTAATTCTCCTTTCCAAATTTTTCCTCTATTCGGGTCTTCCATGACTTCCCCCAAAAAACGCTTAGATCCAGTTGTCCTTATTGGAATTGGTGTCCTTCTAGGATCATTCTTCCTGATTGGAATGGGCATGTATTTGTCCAGGCCCGATCGCACGATTCCGCCCTATAGCATTGGGTCACAAGTTGGAACAACCGTGGCTGTCCATACTCCGTCGTATACCAGTGATCCTGAATTACAGGCGCTCCTTCACCGGTTTCGAAAAGTAGGAAGAGAATCTCGAGACTTTGGCTCTTTAAAAATTCGGCCTACGACTCCAGAGTTGGGGAATGCTCGATACCAACGAATGACGATATATGTATTTGCCAATCCTGAATGGACCACTTTGGAAATGTTAGAACAATACCTTGCGAGAGATTCCCAGAGGGCTCCAGAGGGCCTGGCGTGGATAGAGGAATTTGAAAAGGCCGTGCGTGGAGGATACGTTATCAATGAACAAGGACAGCGAGGGTGGATTGGATCTCTGAAGAAGGTAGAGGCTGACGATAGCTTTGGCCACCTCCGAGTCCAGGAGTTATTTCACGATTCATTTTCTATTCAGAAGGGGAATGATTCCCCAATGGAGAAATAGCTACTGGGCACCTCTAAAAATCAGGCATTTTTGGTGAGGGCAAGGAAGTCGCGCGCGGAAAACCTGAGTGTATGGGCGAAAACATGAGGGCGCACGGTGCGAAGAGCACCAGGTTTGTGCGCGCCGGAGGCCCCCCTCACGGAAAAGGACGGTTTTTAGAGGTGCCCTACGGTTACTTACCCTAGGAAGTAAGGGCTTTGGCCATGACAGTGGCAAGTGACTCTCGTAAGGAGGCGTCTGACACCTGAGCGGTGGCCTGAGAAATGGTGTGTTGAGCTTCGAGAGGTAGAGCGGAAGGGGAGTCAGCCTGGGTAAGAGGAGAGAAACTGTCTTCCGGAAGTGGCGAAGGGATGACCCCAATTCTAAAATGAATGTCTGTCACAAGGTCTGGATGGCAGAAAGACTGGATCTTTTCTAATAAGGCTGGTTTGATAAACATAAGTTGTTGAAGCCACACGGAATTGCCAACGACAATGGACAACTTCCGAAATCGTAATTTGTCAGGCAGGGTATAGGTGGCAAGAGGTTGACCCACCAGAGTGGCCCATTCCATCCGGAGACGATATTCCCACATCCGCACTTCAAAACCGTGGGAACGAGCAAGATCTTGAATGACGGAATGAACAGAATTAAACGGACCAAATCCCATACGGCATTGTAGCAGGGGAGAAAAAGGCTGTCACACTCAATTTAAAGCTGAAAGCCTTTTTTTGAACGAATCTGGTATTTTTTTGAAAAAGGTCCTTTTGTTTCGGCAAAAGGGGCCAAAACCATTTTTACCTCTGCGTGGCCCTAGGGGTCACCTGCGCGGTTCGCCAACCCCGGCGGCTGCGCAACTCGCTGCGCTCAGAAAGTGCCCGCCGAAAACCCCGGAGTCGGCTGCACTGCTCGGCCACGCAGGAAGGTAGAAGACAAGATAGAATTTAAGGGCTGATAGTAAATCACAAACCTTGGGGAAAATCTTTTCAAAGTCCTGATGACACAAGAACGAACCACCAAAGATGTAGTTGTTAATCGAAAGGCCTGGCACGACTATGCCATTGAAGAAAAAATGGAGGCTGGACTTGCGCTGAAAGGCACCGAAGTCAAGTCATTGAGAGAGGGACGGGCCAATCTTCGAGAGGCCTATGCCGCAGTGCAAAAAGGGCAGGTCGTTCTTCACAACTGTCATATTGGGACGTACAGCCATGGGAACCAAATGAATCATGAACCCTTACGTCCACGTATCCTGCTGCTGCATCGAAAAGAAATCAACAAGGTCATGGGTCGCATTCAGCAAAAAGGTATGACGGTGATCCCCCTACGGATTTATTTTAATTCACGGGGATTAGCAAAGGTCGAGATAGGGCTCGGGCGCGGTAAAAAACATTATGATCGACGAGAAGCTGTCAAAAAACGAGAAGCGGGGCGAGAAATGGAACGAGCGATGAAAGAAAAGAAACGGGAAAAATGAGGATAAGAATGCCAGGTTGCGGCCCGCCAGCCGGGTCCAACGCGGCAGATTCAATGGTGTCCACAAAAATATTATTGACAAATTTTGCCATACATTGTCATACTTAAAAAAAGGAGAGAGTGATATGGCAACCATGAATGTGTCCCTTCCCGATCGCATGAAAGCTTGGGTAGAAGCCCAAGTTAATAGTGGACAGTATGGTAATGCCAGTGATTATGTCCGTGATCTCATTCGGCGAGATCAACAAGACCGTGAACAGATTAAAGCGTTACAGGCGGCTATTACGAAAGGCCTTAAAAGCGGTATCAGTGATCGAAGCATGCGGGACATTGTGAAGGAGGCCCGGTCAAAAGCCAAAGCTGCCAAACATGCCGTATAAGCTTACGCGGGAAGCTGAGCACGATCTGATTCTTATTGTACGCGTTCTCCACGATAGCATGGAGATTGCGCGGCATTTGTCAGCCATGTAGACGGTTATTAGGTTATGTGTGTGATAACATCGTGAACGGGGAGACTTTATCTGCATAGGTAGGGTAATAGAAGATGTTATGTTTTATTTCATAACCGGGTTTCGCCCCGGAAGGCGAGGTCCTTTTGTTTCGGCAAAAGGACCCAAAACCATTTCCGCCCTGTCGTGGCCCTGCGGGTTCCCTGCGATGCTCACGGACACCGGCGGCTGCGCAACTCACTCCGAGGTGAACAGCCACCTCTCCGCTCAAACAGTGCTCCCCGAATTTCCGGCGTCCGCTCCGCTTCTTGGCCACGCCAAAGGCGGACGGACCGCACATCATTAGTTGTTTGGAAACATTTGGGAAAAGGAAAGCCTAGGAACAAACGAAATGATTAAAATACATTCGGCGGAATATATGACAAGTTGTGTGGTTTGGGAGAAGGGTCCAAAGGAGATGGTTCCGGAGATTGCGTTTATCGGTCGGTCGAATGTCGGGAAATCCTCATTGATAAATTCCCTCTTGAATCGAAAAGGCTTGGCCAAGGTCAGTAGTACGCCTGGGAAAACCCAAACCATCAACTTTTTTTCCATCGCCACCTCAGATGCGATGCTCAAACATTTCGTGTTGGTAGATTTACCGGGATTTGGGTATGCCAAGGTTTCCCAGGATGTTCGTAAGTCATGGGGACCCATGATCGAAAATTATTTAGCCAATCGAACGCAACTTCGGGGAGTGGTGTTCCTTTTTGATACTAGACGTGCGGATTCTCCGGATGTGGCGACAGCTGCCTGGCTTCGGAAATTTAAACATCCGTGTCTGTATGTAGGTACAAAGGTGGACAAACTTAAACGGTCGGAACGGAATCCTTTGGAGAAAAAAGTTCGGCAAGGTTTTGAGCTGACACCAGACGACCACATGATTCTGTATTCTTCTCAGACGCATGAAGGACGGGATGAGTTATGGAAGGGAGTGAGAAAGATTATAGGGGAAGGGAAAGAATTAAAAGCTGAAGATTTTTTTTAAAACAAAATAACAACCGGGTTTCGTCCCGGTAGCCGAGGTCCTTTTGTTTCGGCAAAAGGACCCAAAACAATTTCCGTCCGTGCGCGGCCCCTCCGGGGTACCCTGCGCGGTTCGCCAACTCCGGTGGCTGCGCAACTCGCTTCGCTCAAACAGTGCTCGCCGAAAACCCCGGCGTCGGCTGCACTGCTCGGCCTCGCCCAAGGCGGCAGATATCAATCCTAAGTTAGGGGTCGTTGCTTGACTTCACATATCTTATGGTCCCTGGCTCTCGCTTTGAAGGAAAAACCAGACCTTGAATTACAATTTTACTTCGATGTAGGCGCGGCGTTTGAGGTCGCCTAGCCATTTTTGTTGGGCTTGGATTAATTTTTTTTGAAAGAGTTCGTTACGGATGCGATCTTTGACTTCGTCAAAGGATTGAGCCTTCGCTACCTGGGTTTCATCTAAAATGATGATGTGGAATCCAAGGCTCGTTTGTATCGGCGGACTCATCTCCCCCACTTCCATGGTGTCCAACGCTTGCCCAATGGGCGTTAATAACTCGTGTTTGGCAATAAACCCTAAGTCTCCCCCGCGAACACTTTCCGGTCCATCCGAATACCGTTCGGCATATTCCGAAAAGTCTTCTCCCTCCTGGAGTTCTGTATACAGATCCTGAGCACGTTGTTTGGTCTGAATGATATCGGGTTCCGGGTCCATCAACAATAAAATTTGCCTGATGTGGTATTCGGGCGATTCCATGAATTGGCCTTCGAACTGTTCATAATGGCGACGAATATCGTCTGGAGTCACCATGACATGTTGACGAACCTGGAAGGTCATTAACTTTTGGAGCGTGAGCTCTTTCCGCATTTCCTCCCGTGATTCGGGAAGAGTAATGTCGGGTGAAAGAGCCCCACCTGCTATGCGTTCTTCCGCCTCGTCCATTTCCTCATCAGACATACCGATTCCTCTGGTCCGGGCTTCCTGGGCTAAGAGTTTTTTCTCAATGAGGTCATTGAGCACCGTATATTTTTTTTGCGTGACTCGGCGGTCTAATTCCTTGCCTCGATACCGTGCTTTGAGTCGGATCAGCTCATCTCGGACTTCCGCTTGGAGTTCAGATAGCGTAATCACCTCATCATTGACGATGGCGGCAATGCGATCAAAAAATTCTTGAGCCCAAAGAGGATGGGGCCAGCACATCAACGATATGACGAAAAAAATCGTACTGGCCAAAAGTCTACTCCAGAAGATCAAAGGTCGTGGGAGACAAAAGGAAGGTAATTTATGAAGTAGGAAGAAGTTCTGGAACATGACCCTTTAACCCTGTCAAAATAGTATTCAATTCTTGAACAATACCCGCCCATTCTTCATGGCCAATCACCATTTCAAACGATCGAGGAGAGTGAAACGTAATTTGGTCCTGTGCATAATCCATGAGCCATTGAAACCCTGAATCCGAGATAGGGGTATTTTCCACGAAACTCACAGAAATGGTCCCTCCTCGAGCTTCCACTGTATCGATGCGGAGTTGGGTGGCTAATAGCTTGATTTGCATCACTTCAAACAGGCGTTCGACCGGATCAGGGAGGGGTCCATATCGATCTTGGGTTTCCCCATGCAACAAGGCTAAGTCGCCTATTTGATGACTGGCGGAGAGCCGTTTATACAGGGATAAGCGCTGGTGCCCATCCTCCACGTAGTCCTCGGGAATGTACGCAGACACATTGAAATGGAGCGTGGGGTCAACCTCTACCTCGATTTCCTGTCCTTTCATTTTCTGCACAGCTTCTTCCACCATTTTCATATACAGATCTAGACCAATTGCTGCAATATTCCCTGATTGCTGTTTGCCAAGGAGATTGCCAGCTCCTCGAATTTCTAAATCGGCCGCGGCGATCCGGAATCCAGATCCCAGGTCCGCAAATTCTTGAATGGCCATGAGTCGTTTTTGGGCATCGGTGCTGAGCACCTCTTCGTTGGGAAAAAAGAAATAGGCATAGGCTTGATCACCGGCACGGCCCACTCGTCCCCGGAGTTGGTAGAGTTGTGCGAGGCCAAAGGTATCTGCTCGATCGATGATGATGGTATTGGCTCTGGGGATGTCCAATCCGGATTGAATGATCGCTGAGGCGATCAGGATATCGACTTCCCCGTGAAAAAACTTGAGCATGACGGATTCAAGGATGCGTTCATTCATTTGTCCATGGGCCATCATGATGCTGGCCTCCGGAATCAGTTCTTGAAGCCATGCCGCCGTGCGCTCCATCGTTTGAACTCGGTTATGCACGAAAAAGGTTTGGCCTCCTCTGGCCAATTCGCGACGAATCGCTTCTCGTACCACATTGGCATCAAATCGCATGACGTGGGTCCTGATCGCCAGGCGACCCTGTGGGGGTGTTTCAATCACGGATAAATCGCGAACACCCGAGAAAGCCATTTGCAACGTGCGGGGAATGGGGGTAGCTGTCAGGGTTAATACATCTACTTGAGTTCGCAATTGTTTCATACGCTCCTTATGCCGTACGCCAAACCATTGTTCCTCATCAATGATGACCAGCCCCAAGTTTTTAAATTGAACCGTCTTTTGCAGGATCCGATGCGTTCCAATCACAATATCAACGACCCCTGAGACCAGGTCCGATAAAAGGGCTTTGACTTCTTTGGGGGTTTGGAACCGGGACAGCACGCCAATCCCAACAGGGAAGGGGGAAAAGCGACGACAAAACGTTTCATAATGTTGTTGGGCCAACAGGGTAGTGGGCACAAGGACGGCCACTTGTCGATTGTCTTGTACTGCTTTGAATGCGGCCCGCATGGCCACTTCGGTTTTCCCATATCCGACGTCTCCACACACCAATCGATCCATGGGTTTGGATGATTCCAGATCTTTTTGGATCTCCTGAATAGCCCGATCTTGATCCGGGGTTTCTTCAAATTCAAAGGCGGCTTCGAATTCATGAGTGAGCGTCGAATCTTCCTGGTACCCAGGTCGTTCGACGATTTCACGACTGGCATATAGTTCCACCAGTTCTTCGGCCATATCCTCAATGCCTTTTTTGACTCGGGCCGTAGTTTTCGCCCAACTGAGGCCACCCAATTTATCTAATTTGGGGCCCTGGTTTTCCGATCCTCGGTACCGTTGCACCAAATTGAGCCGATCGAGGGGAACATATAAGGTATCTCGACCGGCAAATTGGAGAATGAGATAGTCACTTTCAAATCCTTGGACCACCAATCGTCGAAGCCCTTGATAGCGGGAGATTCCATGTTGAACATGGACGACCAAATCCCCTTGGTTGAGATCGTCCAGAGAGGAAAAAAAGGCCGAGGACTTACTTTTTTGTTGGGGACGATGGCGGGCCGCTTTGGCAAACAGTTCTTCTTCCGTGACCACAGCCAGCTTGCCTTCCGTGGAAACAAAGCCAGAGGAGACCTCACCCTGAATGATAAAAAAGGGCATCCGTCCTTCTGGCAATTTTTGGATTTCTTGGAAATCCCATCTCATCGCGTAGGATTGATATTCGCTGAATAAAGATAGTAATCGTCCTACCTGTCCCTCATTTCGGGCAATGACCATCACGAGCCCTTGATCTCGTAACCGTTCCAGAATTTTGAGAGTCTCGCTAAATGTCGTCCCACGAATGCCAAGTCCCATGCTCACGGGAGATTGAATGGGAAGATCGAGAAGAGGATTACCCACCTCGGATGAGGGAGTGATCATATCGACTGAGAGGGTTGGCCATCCTTGGACTCCCTCCTCAAATTCCTTCCACATGCTATAAAAATAATCAGGGGCGGGCTCAGAAGGGTGGGTCCCCTCCTCTTCACGTTTCTCCCATGCCTCAAATAATTCGTCCCACCATTCATTTGCGATGAGGGCCAGGTTCTGAGGCCGGTCTAGGATAAGGAGTGGTGTGTCAGAAAAATAATCGACAATGGTTTCCGTGGAGTCTGGTCTCTTTAAATGGTGAGATGCAGGATTCAGCAGAGACTCCACGCCCTGGTCTTCGGATGAAAGGTATTCTTGCGCGGGCAGTATCCAGGTTTCGGATGTCTGTCCTATCGATTCCTGGGTTTCCGGATCAAATAATCTGGTGGTTTCGACCGTATCCCCAAGAAATTCCACACGAATGGGGTTCTCGTAGGCCGTGGAAAAGATGTCAACTATGCCTCCACGGATACTAAACTCACCGGGAATCTCAACCACTGATACACGGCGATATCCTAACTGGAGCAAATGGGTGGCTAACGGTTCCCGCTCAATACAGACCCCTGGTTTGAGAAGCAAGCAGGCTTTTGAAAAAATCGATTGTGGTAAGACTTTTTGCAAAATGGCTCGCACCGAAGCTACGGCGATTGTGGGGAAGCCTTGGTTGAGGTGGTGAAGTGACTGCATTCGATGGGCAATCAAGTCAATAGGAGGAGGGACACTTTCATAGGCGAAAGTCCCGCTATGTGGAAATACCACCAAATGATCCACCGGACGATTCATCAGTTGATGAAAAAATACGAGATCCTGATACAGTTGTTCGGCTTCCTCTTCCGTCGAAGTGAGGATAAGACAGCTTGGTGGGCGATAATCGGCTGTGTGCTTTTTGGAGCCAGAAGTTGATTCAGGGGAACGTTCGCTTTGGTATTCTTCGGTGAGTAAGGTAATGGCCAATCCAAGACCTGATCCACGGGGGCCAACCAAAAACGGTTTTCCCTTTGGATCTCGCAGGGCATCAACGAGAGGCTCAAGGGTATTCCCCAGAGTAGAGAAAGGAAACGAAATCATTATAGTTAGGAACTCACTTGGGTGGGAGAATGGTTTGGGGTGCCTGTTGATCCAGGAGACGAGTCGCAGTCAGAGGATTTTTGGGTGGTTGATGGCAGAAGGACTTCCTGTTGAATCTGTTGTACTAAAAGAGAAGTCGAAATATTGGGAACCAGGGGAATGGCTAACACTTGTCCCCCGTTGCCTTCCACCTCTTGTCGGCCGATGATCCCATCAAGTGACCAATCTCCTCCTTTGACCAACACATCAGGCGCTACTATCCGAATCAGATTCAATGGGGTAGCCTCAGCAAATTGGATAACACAATCAACACATTCTAATGCAGCGATGACCTCTTGGCGCTGGTGTTCCGGAACAATGGGGCGTCCTGCTCCTTTGTTTAACGACCTGGCGGATTCATCGGAATTAATGCCGACAATGAGCACATCCCCCAATGTTTTAGCCTCTTGGAGATATCGCACATGCCCGACATGAAGCAAGTCAAAACAGCCATTGGTAAATACAATCTTTTTCCCTTCTTTCCGGTAATCTTTGAGAGTAGAAATAAGTTTTTCTACTGAGGTAATTTTATTGATCATAGGCACTTTCTTGATACATTATTCGTCTGTGTATGATACCGTGTCGTGGAAATAAATCCTAGATGAGAATTTTAAAAAAGGTGGAAAAGCTAGGATTCCTAAATACCTCAGTCAACTCCCTATAAGATCAGAAATGAAACTCTTTTCTCAAATTGGCCTATGATGGGAAACCTGTCGCCTTCCCAATTTTCCCTCAAGCAACAGATTGGGATGGTTCTGGGGCCCTTTCTTGGCATGGTGGTGTATTTTTCTCCCCTTCCTGCCTTAAATCCACAGGCTCATATCCTGGCCGCTATTCTTTCTTGGGTCGTGGTTTTTTGGATTACGGAGGCCCTGCCCTTACCCGTGACCTCCCTCCTAGGAGCCTCTTTTTGTGTGGTGTTCGGCCTAGGGTCTATGAAAGGGGTATTTGCTTCATTTGCTCACCCCATCATTTTCCTGTTCATTGGGAGTTTTTTTATCGCTGAAGCTTTTGTCGTCCATAAGGTGGATCGTCGTTTTGCCTTGTGGATTTTGGCCTCATCCTGGGCAGCCTCGAAACCCACACGGGTGTTTTTTTTGATAGGGACGGCCACTGGGCTGATGTCCATGTGGATTAGCAATACAGCCGCTGTGGCCATCATGCTCCCCATTGCCCTAGGGATTCTTTCTACCCTACGAGTTCAGAAAGATTCTCCTGAACCTTATGAATCCGGGGTGATGCTGTTGTTGGCCTATAGTGCTGCCGTTGGCGGGGTTTGCACGATAATTGGGACTCCTCCCAATGTAATTGGGGTGGGCCTATTGGCAGAACAAGCTGGAATATCGATTTCCTTTTTTGAATGGATGATGGTGGCTGCCCCCCTTGGGGGGATAATGTTTGTGGTTGTTCATGGGGTGCTCTTTTGGCTCCATCCTGTTTCGAAAGAAGCCTCAGCCATTAAAGTTGAATTACATAACGTCCATCAAACTCTAGGTGTTTGGACCCGTGGTCAAATTAATACCTGTGTGGCTTTGGGTGTGGCGATAGGACTGTGGCTGCTTCCTGGCTTCTTAGCCCTCGTGTTGGGTGGGGGGCATGCATCGGTTCTTTGGTTAAATACCCATATTCCCAAGGAACTCGCGGCCATTCTCGCTGCAGGCTTATTATTTCTTCTTCCCATCAATTTAAAACAAGGGGAATTTTCCTTATCATGGAAACAGGCAAGCAATATTAATTGGGGAACCATTCTCCTGTTTGGGGGAGGCTTAGCATTTGGTCACCAGATGGTGAACACGGGATTGGCGGAAGCGATAGGACAAGGCATGGTAGGCCTTTTCGGGGGCGACAGCCTCTGGGGGTTAACAGCTATCTCTATTTTGACAGGTCTTATTCTTACGGAAATGGCCTCAAATACTGCTGCTGCCAGTATGTTAGTTCCGGTGGTCATTGCCATCGCACAATCATCGGGACTTTCTCCAGTTCCCCCTACCCTCGGTGTCTGTATGGCGGCCAGTTTGGCTTTTGTGTTGCCGGTCTCGACTCCTCCAAATGCCATGGTGTATGGTACGGGATTGGTGCCTTTGGGGAGTATGGTCCGGGCGGGCCTAATATTAGATTTCCTGGGTGGATGTTTAATTTGGATCGTTCTTCGCACCCTTTGCCCATTGTTAGGATTAGCGGAATGACGGAAGGTCCAATTAATAAATCCGGGCAACACATCATTGTGGTGCTTCCGGCTTATAATGCAGAAACCACGTTAGAAAAAACCTTGCGGGATATTCCCCTCTCGGTCGTTGATGAAGTTATTCTGGTCGATGATGCCAGCCAAGACGGGACGGTCGAACTTTCCAAACAACTTGGTATTCTCACCATTTGTCATCCCAAAAACGTGGGCTATGGTGGAAATCAAAAAACCTGTTACACGGAAGCGTTACAACGGGGGGCGGATATTGTGGTCATGGTGCATCCAGACTATCAATACGATCCCCAACAAATTCCTCAGCTCCTAGCTCCTCTCTTAGAGAAAAAATGTGATGCGGTGTTTGGTTCACGAATGCTGGGGGGGCAATTTTTTGAGGGAGGTATGCCCAAATGGAAGTTCGTCGGCAATGTGCTCCTGACGGCGTTAGAAAATATCGTCATGAAGGCATTTTATACCGAGTATCATTCCGGATTTAGGGCCTATACCCGTCGATATTTAACCACGGTAAATTTTTTGGCCAACTCAAATGACTTTGTCTTTGATACTGAAATTATCGCGCAGGGTGTGTTGAATGGGTTACGAATTGGGGAGATTCCTATTTCCACCCGATATTTTAAGGAAGCGTCCCAAATTGGGTTTTACAAAAGTCTTCGTTATGCCTTCTCTATTTTGGGCGTGCTTGTGAAATTTCACTTGCAGCGAAAAGGATTAGGACAGTTCACCATATTTCAGCCGAATCGGAGTTCTTTTATTCCCCCTCTTTCCAACGGGGATAGGGATAAAGGTTGACCCATTTCACTACAGAATGACCTCGCCAACCTCACGATCATGTTGAGGCTCTTGGGATCAGAGCTCAATCATTCATCCTTCTTTTTTCTTGGATAACCCATATACGTATTGGCCTAACCTCCCATGAATAAATCTTCCAAACCCATTCGTATCATTGTGGTGAAATCGGACTCCCCCCAAACGCCAGGGGACCAAGCTGAGGACAAACATACCGAAGTGGCTTGGGTCAACAGTTTGGAAGATCTGCAAGATCAACTTGAACGCCATTCTCCGGAGGGTGTGGTTTTGGGGGGAAAGGACCTCGCGTTAAAAGATTTGGCCACCTTGAATCCGAGCATTGATCTTTCAAGAACAACGCTCTTGGCTGGTCCATTTTCTCATGCCGATGGAGTCACCAAATTAGGGCAGTTTCTTGGAAAGGAAAAGCCAGGAAAGGGGTTGGGAACTTCTAATCAGAAATTGACGTTAGAAGATTTTGTTGAATCCCAATTGGAAGAATTTGTTAGAGCGATGAAAGTGGGTGCGGCACGAAGCCTCTATCCCACTTTTATGAGGGCGGTGGAGCGCCCCCTCATTGAATTGGCCTTAAGAGAAACGAATGGGAATCAAATTCAAGCCTCTCAATTATTGGGAATTAATCGAAATACTCTCAGGAAGAAAATTGGAGAATTTAAAATCTCGGTAACACGTCGTCCACGAAGCCAAAAAACTGAAAAATAACAGAGGGTTTTGGAAAAATTAACCAGTGAACCGCTTGTTTCTTGGACCATGCCCCCAAAACCCGAATAGAATAATCGATACCCTGCTCGCCTCACCGTTTTCATGTGTAATCCAAAGGCCAAAACCCTCAAGAAATCAATAACTTCTTGACAAGACTCCAAACCCTACTCTAGCATGGTAAGGTTGTGTTTGGGCGCGTAGCTCAGGGGGAGAGCGCTACCTTGACACGGTAGAGGTCGGCGGTTCAAGACCGCCCGCGCCTACCATTCCTCAAAACATTGATAGTTATGGCAATCTAACTCTTTTTGAGTTGGAAAGGGATTTGTTTTTCTTAATGAGTGTAGACCAATTAACCGAAAATGCCCAGGTCGTTGAGATTTCGATGCCCACCGGTATTGTCCGTCAGGTTCCTATTGGTACCACAGCCAGGGAGTTCCTCAAAAAAGAATTAGGCGGGAAGGAATTTAAATCCGTTTTTGCCATGAAATTTGATGGAAAGGCCATGGACCTGGATGTCCCTCTTACGAATCCTGGGACATTAGAGCCCATCGCCTTTTCTTCCGAGGATGGAAAAGAAATTTACCGGCATAGCAGCGCCCATGTGATGGCTCAAGCAGTAAAAGATGTCTTCCCTTCCGTGAATTTAACCATTGGTCCCCCAATTGAAGACGGCTTTTTTTATGACTTTGCCTTTGAGCGTCCCTTTACTCCGGAAGATTTAGAAAAAATTGAACAACGCGCCTTGGAACTCATTAAAGCGGATTTGCCGATCACGCGATTAGAAATGACTAAGCCAGAGGCCATTGCATATTTCAAGAAAAAAGAAGAGCACTACAAGGTCGAAATTATCGAAGGCTTACAAGACGAAGTCGTTTCCCTCTACCAACAAGGCGATTTTGTCGACCTTTGCCGAGGTCCCCATGTGGGATCTACCGGGCGAATCAAAGCGTTCAAATTGTTATCAGCCGCTGGTGCGTATTGGAGGGGTGATGAAAAAAACCCCATGCTCCAGCGAATATATGGCACGTCCTTTTCCAATCAAAAGGAGTTGGATGCCCATCTGGCCAAGCTAGAAGAAATTAAACGGCGTGACCATCGAAAGCTAGGAAAAGAACTCGATCTTTTTAGTATCCAGGATGAAATCGGACCAGGATTGATTCTATGGCATCCTAAAGGTGCGCTCATTCGACTGTTGCTGGAGAATTTTTGGAGAGAACAACATGTGCTGAATGGATATGAGTTGGTCTATTCCCCTCATATCGCTCGTCTTGACCTATGGAAAACCAGTGGGCATGTGGATTTTTATCGAGAGAATATGTTTGCCCCCATGTTGGTGGAAAATAGCGAATATCAATTGAAACCCATGAACTGCCCATTTCATATCATGGTGTATAAATCTCATCTCAGGAGCTACAGGGATTTACCAATTCGGTATGGAGAACTGGGGACGGTCTATCGCTATGAGCGTTCCGGGGTCATGCATGGGTTGATGCGCGTGAGGGGCTTTACACAGGATGATGCCCATATCTTTTGCCGCCCGGACCAAATTGCCGAAGAAGTTCGAAAGGTTTTAGACTTCACCTTTTTTGTCCTTGGCCGGTTCGGGTTTACCGAGTTTGAACTCTATCTTTCGACGCGACCAGAAAAAGCCGTGGGGTCTGAAGACAAATGGGAGCAGGCTACCCAAGCCCTCGAAGCGGCACTCAAAGGGGGGAACTTTGCTTACACTATTGATCCTGGTGAAGGGGTGTTCTATGGCCCCAAAATTGATTTGAAAATCAAGGATGCCTTGGGAAGATCCTGGCAATGTTCAACCATCCAGATTGATTTCAATAATCCAGAACGGTTTGCCCTAACGTATATAGGAGAAGATGGCAAACACCATCAGCCAATTATGATCCATCGGGCTTTACTGGGATCCATTGAGCGGTTTTTTGGTATTCTAGTGGAACATTATGCCGGAGCCTTCCCCACGTGGCTGGCCCCAGTTCAGGCAAAAATTCTACCCATCACCGAAAAACAAGAATATTATGGAAAAATTGTACAGGATCAGTTAAAAGCATTAGGATATCGAGTGGAAGTCGATTGTCGGAATGAAAAAGTTGGGTTTAAAATTCGGGAAGCGGAAAAAGCGAAAATTCCGTATATGTTTGTGATTGGCGAGCGAGAATGTGAGGCCCAATCGGTTTCTGTTCGCAAGCGTGGAGGAGAAAATTTGGGAAGTATGGTAGTTCAAGAGGCAATTGATCTCCTGCGAGACGATTTGCCATCGGGTACAATGACGGGTTCATCCGTTTAAGAATGAGCCGTCCCGCCCCTAACAAACAACGAGTCAACCACCTTATTCGCAATGCGGAGGTTCGAGTTATTGGAGCCGAAGGTGAGCAACTTGGTATCCTGAAAACGTCTGACGCGATCCGTCAATCCAAGGAGCAAGGCTATGATTTGGTTGAGGTGGCGCCAAACTCCGAACCTCCGGTCTGCCGGATTATGGATTATGGGAAGTTTAAGTACGAGCAGAGCAAAAAAGATCATAAGAGCCGGCAACATCAAAAGTCGACTCAGGTTAAAGAAATTAAACTCCGGCCCAGAACTGATAGCCATGACTTAGAAACCAAAGTTCGGCAGATTCATAATTTTCTGGCTGAGGGGAATAAAACAAAAGTGACAGTCATGTTTAGAGGCCGAGAAATGGCGAATCAAGAATTGGGCCGAAAGGCCATGAGTAAGGTGATAGAAGAAGTAAAAGATGCAGGTGTAATAGAGAGTCCGCCAAGGATGGAAGGACGAAATTTATACATGATTGTGGCTCCTAAACCCTAATTCCAGGAAGCCAGTTATAAAATTGAGAAGAGGATGTTATGGCACGGTTTAAATTGAAAAATCATACAGGGGCCGCCAAACGGTTCAGAAGAACGGGGACGGGCAAACTTGTGAGAAGAAAAGCTGGAATGCGGCACATTCTGACGAGTAAATCTGCCAAAAGAAAAACTCGATTGATGCGGGAAAGTCTGGTATCTGCCGTCGATAGTAAAGCCATTAATCGATTACTTCCGTATTAAACATACACTGGATTTGGAGTTTATTATCAGTGAGACATAAGAGGAGAGTGTTATGCCACGCGTAAAAGGTGGGCCGCAAACACGGCAGCGCAGAAAGAAACGATTAAAATTAGCCAAGGGGCAGTATGGCGGAAAGAGCCGCCTGTTCCGAACTGCCACGGAATCCGTCGATAAAGGTTTGGCCTATGCCTATACTGGTCGGAAACATCGGAAGCGAGATTTTCGTCGATTATGGATTACCCGAATCAGCGCCGCAGTGAGAGCTCATGGATTGACGTACAGCCGATTTATGAATGCCCTCAAAAAGATCAACATTCTGTTGGATAGAAAAGTCCTTTCAGACATGGCCATCCAAGATGCGGAAGGATTTAAAAAGTTGACCGATATGGTGAAAGAGTCTGATTTGCAGACAGCTTCATAGCCACGTACTTCCCTTATGAAGCACCCTTTTCCCAAAATGATCTGATTCTGAACCCCCTTAGGGGTGAAACACTGCCATCGGTAAATCCACACAGATAATTAACATTTATGGGCGCATGCCCGTAGAACGTTAATCTCTCTTCAGCACAGCATCCACTTCCAGTTCGAAAACCGAAACAGGCATGTCAATGTGCCAGGTATCTAAAACTTGGGGATGAATTTCTCCAATGATTCCCACTTCCGAATCACCCATCATGATTTTCCCAACTCGTCCTTGGAGAAAGGAGGGGTGAGGGGTGGGTTTCAAGGAGTAATCTCGGACCAAGTAATAGAGTAACAGGTCCAAGAAGGTATGCAGTTCTGAAAAACTGGCGGTAGGATAAGCAATAAGGCTAGCCAATTTGGTCAACGTGCGAGAACCTAACTCTTCTCCCAGGTCCGGAATCGCCACTTCTCCCAGTTCAAAAATACGATGAGGATAAAAAGCCCGACTCGACGTGCCTTCGACTTTGAGAAGCGAGGGAATGAGCCAAGACCGGAGGCAAGAAAAATTTAGAGACATGACATTGTCTACTTCAACAATCCGACCCAAGTCGGTTCCCGTTAATTGCATGCGGTCAACAATCTCTTCTTGGGAAGTTAAAATATTCGAAAACATTTCTTGGAAGCCAAAACCCACCATCAAGTCTCGAAGGTAATCTGAAATCGTTTCAATCTCAGAAAGAGATCCCACCGTGAATTGGGCTGGCATCATGGGCGAAAATGATTCGTACCCTCGACTGATGGCCACATCTTCGGCCACATCAATGGGGTGCATGAGATCGTTTCTGTAGGCGGGTAAACGAACAGCTAATTTATTTCGACTGGCTTTGGCCTCATAGCCATATTTTATAAGTGCATGTTGAATGGTATCCGCACCTAACGGTTGACCCAGGGCGGATTCTATGGAATGAATGGAAACACGGTGCAATTGGGAAAAATCCATTGGCGTGCGCAGAGTTTTTCCTAAGGCCGTAGGAGAAGAATAGACAATTTCAATGGGCTCAATGGTCGCGCCTCGATCGGCTAAATTGACGGCAAAAATATTCAGGGTTAACAGAACCATGTGGAGATCCAGTCCCGTCACCTCCACGAGAAATTCAGTGTCTCCAACTTGCACACCCCCAATATCCCGGCTGTTAATAATCGGCGGGAATGACAGAACCTGACCATCTTTATCCCACAGCAAGGGGAATTCTTGGTGCGTGGCCAGAATTGAACCATATTCTATTCCTTTGGGGTGTACGTTGAGAATTTCCGATAAGGTCATTTTTTCATCAACCCCTAAAGGCACAAATTTAGCTTCTTGGGGTTTCACCAAGCCATACGTCACAGGAAATTGAATGGGAGCAAGCCGGTACAGTCCAATGGACACCGTTTTTCGTTTGTGCCCGTAAATATCCGCAAGTTTTTCTTGGGTTTGAATAAATTGCGCGAGCCCTTCTTCTGTCATGTGGTACCCCGTCGCCGTACATGCGGCGACAAAAGGCCTCACTTTTTCCATCCCGGGTGAAACGGATAGGCGTCGTTGGGGGCGTTGTTTAGACGAGAAAAAAGGGTAGGAAGAAGCAGGTCGATCAAATGACAGACGAATTTGGCGAGTGATCCCTTCCACACACCAAAGGTCGGGCCGGTTACTATCTTGCAATTCTATGCGAATTTCACCAGTGGATGGATCATGGTCCTTCAATTCGCCTTTGGCTAAAGAGAGCCAGCGGTCTAAATCCTCCACTGTGGCCGCTTGACCTAATAGTTGTTGGAAGTCTTGATGAAAAATGGAAATAGTAGGCATGTTAAAAAATGTGTATGGTCAAAATATATTTCAGCTATATGTCAATCCACTGTATAGAGCAATCTCACGTGATGTTCTTCAATAAATAATAGGGGCTTAGTATTGAGCTCGCATATTTCGAACTTTTTCCAAATCTGAGGTGAACAGATCTCGGATATCATGGATTCCTAAAGCCACCATCGCCATACGATCTAACCCAAGTCCCCAAGCAATGACTGGAACTGTCACACCCAGCGGATGTGTGACTTCCGGACGAAGAAGCCCCGCTCCGCCAAGCTCCATCCATCCGAGACGAGGGTGACGAACATGCAGTTCCACAGAGGGCTCGGTAAAGGGAAAATAGGCTGGGAGAAAACGGCTTTCTTGGGCTTGGGCCATTTCTTTGGCAAATAAGGTCAGAAGACCCAATAATGTTCGGAAATGAATATCCTCCCCGAGCACAATACCTTCGACTTGAATAAAATCCGTGGCATGAGTGGCATCCACTTGGTCATAGCGAAAGCAACGAGCAATCGAAAAATATTTTCCGGGAACCGCAGGCTGTGCCGCTAACGTACGCGCGGAAACAGCCGTCCCCTGACTTCGCAAGATCAATCGACGTGCACGTTCTTTGTCATAGGTATAACCCCATCCAGATGATCCCGTCGATCCTCCATGTTCATGGGCTTCCGCCACCCGGGAGAGGAAGGGTTCCGGGATGGTTTCCGAATGAGAAGGGGTTTTCACAAAGTACACATCATGAATTTCACGCGCAGGATGGAATTGAGGCATAAACAGCGCATCCATATTCCAAAATTCAGTTTCGACCAACGGTCCCCGCATTTCTTGAAATCCCATACTGGCAAGTTTGCGTTTCACCAGATCCAAAAACTCTCGGTAGGGATGCCGCCGTCCGAGGGCCAACCGAGGTGGACGAAGATTGATGGTGTACTTTCGAAACCGTTGGTTTTTCCATGAACCATCTTTCAACATCTCAGGAGTTAACTGAGAAATTTCCTCTAACGGTCCTCTGTGGCACAGTTGGCCGATTTCTTGTCCAGAGGTGGTCAGTTCGTATTCCCGTGCCACATGTTCTTCAATGCGAAAGGGTTCATGTGAATTTCCTCGTTTGACAGAAAACTGGCGCAAAATGATTTGATGAGAAGACGAAAAAGAAGCCAATTCCAAAGTCGCCGAATGGATGTTTTGGAGAAGTTCCCGAATGGCCTGGGTGGTGGCACTGGGAGTACTGGTGGACTCAACCACTCCACCGGAGATTAGGCGAATGGCCTGTTCCTTTTTCAGAAGACCAATAGCCCGACTGAGTTCAGTAGGTTGAAAGATTCCCTGAGCCTGAAGATCTTGAACGGTAAGAGGGTCGTCCTGATTGTCGGTGATGCGGCGCAAGATCCATTCTGGAGGGGAAGCTTCATCCAAGTAGGATTGTCCGACCTCCGTGAGTGTGACAAACAGGGTACGGGTTTCCGTTTTCACGTGAATGAGTTCTTTGGCCAATAACCATCCAATGGCCATACTGACTTGAGAAGCCTCCAGCTGAGCTTCTTGACCAAGTTGAGGATCGGTCAAAGGCGTGGAGGATTGAGTAAAGATTGCGAGGATGTTGATTTCAAGGGGATGTAAACTGTCGTACAGCGTAGAGGGATCCATGGGAAAAGGTTACACTTTGATGCTGGCTGAAGTTCGAAGGGCTTGAATAGTGGCTGAGTAATCAGAACTTCCAAAAATGGCCGATCCAGCCACTAAGACATCGGCTCCGGCGCGAACAATGTCGCCGGCATTATCAACTTTGATCCCCCCGTCAACTTCGAGAAGAGCAGAACTGTGGGTTCGAGTGATCAATTCACGGGCGCGGAAAATCTTGTCTAAAGAACTGGGAATGAATGATTGTCCCCCAAATCCAGGATTCACCGACATAATAAGAATGAGGTCGACCAGGTGAGCCACTTCTTCTAGAGTGACAATGGAGGTTGAGGGGTTCAGTGTCACCCCAGCCTTCACGCCATGTTCCTTAATCAGTTGAATAGTACGATGAAGATGGGGGCACGTTTCCACATGCACGGTTAAATAATTCGCACCGGCCTGGGCGAATTCCGGAATAAATTGGTCCGGGTTGGTCATCATGAGATGAACATCCAACGGCAGAGTCGTGACAGGTCGTAGGGCCTCCACAATGGGAGGACCAATGGTCAAGTTGGGCACAAAATGTCCATCCATGACATCGACATGGATAAAATCTGCTCCAGCGGCTTCGACTTGAGACACCGCATCAGCCAAATGTCCAAAATCGGCTGATAAAATGGAAGGGGCGATGAGCACAGAAGACATGTTAGAAGACTTCCTTTTTCCGAAGGCGGGCGGCAAAAAAACCGTCCATATCCAAAGGTACACCAAGTGTCATGAGATTTCCATTCTGATTCACGAGAGAACGACCTGAGGAAGGAAGCCAGGGGGTCGACACTTCGTGGGCAAATTCTGGGTGATCACGAAGAAAGCGAGCAATGACCTGTTCGCCCTCTTCGGGTTCCCCCGAGCAGGCACTATAGACCAACACTCCACCAGGTCTCAAGTAATTGGAGGTCTGTTCAAGGAGATGAAGCTGGGAGATGTGATGTTGCTTGAGCTGTTCCACGGTTCTAGACCATTTAGCCTCAGGGTGTCGTCGAAGTGTGCCCAATCCTGAACAGGGAGCATCCACCAAAATGCGATCAAACGGTTGGTTAAAACATGACCCCGAAGAACCAGAAGGGGATTCAATGTTGGGAGCTTCCAGCCCACCTTCCTTATTGGTGGCGAAATTAAAAACCAAGGGAGTGATAATCGATATCCCAAGACGTGTCGAATTGTGGGAAAGAAGATCTAATCGTTGGGCCTGACGATCGGTGGCCACAATTTCACCTTGGTTTTGCATAAGGGCGGCAATATGGGTTGTTTTCCCACCAGGAGCAGCACAGGTGTCCCAGACCCTGTGGCCTGGTTGCACATCAAGTATGAGCGGAATGAGTTGGGCTGCCTCGTCTTCGACATAGCACCATCCCTCTTGAAGAGCAGCGACCTCTGATAACGGGCCGCATTTGTCTATGGTGAGTCCTAAGGAACTTACCAATGTCGGCTTGGGGTGCAGTCCTTGTTCTTGAAGTGTGTTCTGTAATTCTTCTCGAGTGCCACGAAGAGTATTCGTCCTTAACGTGAGCGGAGGAATCTGTGTGGTCGAGCGACAAGCTTTTTCCGCACGATCGAATCCCAGGTGATCCATCCAGCGTTCAACTAACCACGTGGGACAGGAATAGCGAACGGACAGTCCAGCGAGAGGGTCAGTGGTCACATCGGGGAAGGGAGGACTTTCTTCTCGAGAGAGAGTACGGAGCATCCCATTCACCAATCCTTTCCAATGCGTCCCTTTGATGTGTTTCACCAGATTCACGGATTCATTGACAGCAGCGGATGGCGGAATTTTATCCAGATACAATAACTGGTAGACCCCCAGGCGGAGAGCCCAAAGAATCACCTGAGGGAGTTTATGAATGGGGCGATGTGCGACTAAATTGAGCCGCCAATCAAGAGTGTCTCGATGACGGAGAACTCCATAGACTAAGTCATGGGTCAACGCACGATCAGCAGGTTGAAAAGCAACTTTGCCAAGCCACACATCTAATGCCTGATCCGCAAGCGAACTTTTCTCTTGAACATCACGGAGAATCTGTAAAGCCAAACTACGGGCGTTATAGGTTTTGGGATTTTTGCCGGATGGGGAAGAATGAGAAGACATCATGGTAGGGTATACTAGGAGAAGATGCTTTGGAAAATGGAAAATGGAACTAAGGCAAAGGCCTGACATAATTCAGGCCTTTGCCTTAGTTCAGGAACACAACTTCGCGGCCAAGGACAACGCCTCCAGTAAACTAGATGGGTCAGCCTTATTTTTTCCCACGATGTCATAGGCGGTACCGTGGTCGACGGAAGTGCGGATGATGGGTAGTCCAACCGTGATGTTGACGCATTGGCCGAAGGCTAACACCTTGAGTGGGATGAGCCCCTGATCGTGATACATCGCCACGACCACGTCATATTTCCCTCTCGCCGCTGCTCCAAAGAGGGTGTCGGCGGGTAACGGGCCAGTTACCCGGATCCCTGATGCTTTGGCCTTGCGAATGGCAGGAGTGATGGACCGCTGTTCTTCATTTCCGAATAGGCCATGCTCCCCAGCATGGGGATTCAGGCCAGCTACCCCAATATGGGGTTTGGCACACTGAAAATATTGTGTCATCGCCAGATGGGCTAGTTGAATGGCACGATATACCCGGCTAGACGTAATGTGCATGGGAACATCACGGATAGCCAAATGAGTCGTCACCAAAAGAATTTTTAAAGGCCCACCTACCAACATCATTCCCACCCGTTTTGTCTTGGTGAGGTCAGCCAATAGTTCCGTATGGCCGGGGTACAGGTACTCCGCTAAATGCATGGCTTCCTTGTTGATGGGGGCCGTGACGATCCCATCCACACAGTGGTTGTGGGCTAACTCCACGGCTGTGTGTATGCATTGGACGGATGCGGCTCCGGGGCCGGCAGCGGCTTGTCCTAACCGAAACGGCTTCAGTTTTTTGGGAAAGGGGTCCAGGATAGGTACATGTCCTCTGGTTATCGCTTTCCCTTCGACCGTGCTGTGATCACCCTTTAGCGAGATAATTTTCAGGGGAGATTTGAGTGTGCGGGCCGTCTGTTCAAACACGGAAGCCGCCCCAATCACAATCGGTCGACACATTTTCCAGGTTTGTGGGTGAGCTAAGGCCTTCAGAATGATTTCTGGCCCAATTCCGGCGGGGTCTCCCATGGTGAGAGCTAAATAGGGTTTTGGAGCTGTGGACGCTCGGACGGTTTTTTTCATGGTTGGGGTAGAGAGGAAAGAGAAAACATAGGGTTGAGTGTTGGAAAGAATGGTTTAGGTCAATTGCTTTGCATCCAACAACTTCTGAACTTCTTTCATCACTTCTCGAACGGGTCTTCCCCTTTTGGCTGCGACCGCTTTGCAATCTTGATATTCCGGGGTAATTTTGGAACGGTTGGATCCATGGTTGGAAATTTTAATTCTGACTATTCCGTCTTTTAAACGAACCGAGGACATCGTTCGAGGAAGGATATGGCGAGAGACTTCTTGCACGCGTACACCTAGCGTACTGGTTTCCTGAAAAAGTACATGTGTCATGGCATCCACGTGAGAAAGAGGGGTTAAGACGGAGAGGATAATTCCGGGTCGACTTCGTTTCATAATCACGGGAGTCAGCGTGACATCCAGGGCTCCTGCTGAAAAAAGATGGTCCATGACCGTTTCATAGAGTTGAGGATTCATATCATCAACATTCGTTTCAATCTGCGCAATTCGATCAATGTTAGGAATGTGATGAGATTGAGAGTCTGCGATAAAGATGCGCAGAACATTTGGCCAATGGTCTGGGTTGGAATTGCCAGCCCCATATCCAATTTTTGAAGGGGTCATTGAGGGGAGAGGGCGAAAGTCTTTGGTTAAAGTTTTGAGAACGCTCAGTCCCGTGGGGGTTGTCATTTCATGAGAAGGTCCGGATGAATAGACTGGGATCTGTTGAGCCAAATAGGCCACGGCTGGCCCGGGAACGGGTAACGTGCCGTGGGCCACTTTGATAAAACCTGATCCTAAATTGACAGGAGAGGCGCTGATTGTGTCTATGCCCAATAAATAGCAACCAAGAATTCCCCCTACCACATCAACAAAGGAATCGATGACTCCGACTTCGTGAAAATGAACTTTCGCCGGTTCGACCCCATGAACCGCGCCTTCGGCTTCTGCTAAATAATCAAAAGCGGTAAGGGATTGGTTTTTGACTGAAGGGGGCAAACTGCTTTTGCGGATGGCTTGTCGAATGCGTGAAAAGGTCAGGGGCTTATCATGGCCTTTTCGAATGTGGACTTCGACTTTGGTGGCCACTAGAGAGCCACGGTGAACTTTTTGAATCTTCAGTTGATAGCCATCAACGGGGAGAGCTTTTAACCCCTGCTTCAAACGTGTGGCTGACAGCCCGGCATCTACCAGGGCGCCTAGGAACATGTCGCCGCTAATGCCTGAAAAACAGTCTAGATGGAGGTGTTTGGACATAAGGAAGTTGATGGTGTTTAATGGAACGAGAAGAATTTCTTTCTATATCAGCTAGGAAATATGACGAGGGAGAATGAGTGACTCATCTCGTTCCCACATTGACTCAAGTGATAACCTATGATATCCGAGCAAGAGGCTAGGGTAAACATATAAAATGCTCCCTGTATGAAAATATGGGGTTTTCACCAAAACAAAGAGGATACTATTGTTCATTCCAACTATTAAAGAGCAGTCTGTACACATTCCAAACCAACAATTTCAGCTTAAGGAGACATCTTCCTTCTTCTCTCAATTTTTTCAAATCTCCACGATGATCATATTCGTGATGGCGTGGCTGTTGATCCTGAATGTTGGAGAGGGAGAAGCCAAGCGAAAGAGGAGAGCTGCGCCTCCCCCACTAAAAATCTTAGATATATCGACTTCGCCCATGCCTTATGTGCCTGGACCTGAACCGTTGGCCCTCACGATTGAAGTGGAATTACCGAAAAATTTGAAAGAGGATGATCTCGTGGAAGTGTCATCGTTTATTAGTTTTCCCTCACAACGATCGATTCGATTTCTCTTTTCTCGGCATCCTATCTCTAGTTTGATCGAGCACAACGGGAAACCGCGGGTTAGCACAACCCTCTTGTGGGATGGTAGAGATCAGACCGATCAATTGGTAGTGGCGGGGACCTATAAATATGAGGTCCGGGCCAAGCTTTTGGCCAAGGAATCGTATGGTCTTCGGACGAAAATGGTATCCCTTCGAGCAAGGGGGACATTGGAAGTAACGGCCCCAGAGATTATGAAAGAGTTAGATCGGGAAGAACCTCCACACGTCGAACATATGCCCTTTGCCTCCGATGATCTTTCTCCTGAAGAACTTGAAATGGAGGAGGAAGAGCTGGATCAAGAAAAGACCAAAACGGCACTTGACGAAGATTCAGTGGCTCAGGAAGCAGGCGAGCCTCAGGAAGGGCTGGAATCAGAAGCTATGCCGGCTGAACGTTAATTCGGTGAGCGAGACAAGCGGCCCCAAACCCATTATCAATATTCACAACTCCTATCCCAGCCGCGCAGGTATTCAACATGGTGAGCAGAGGGGCGATTCCTCCAAAGTTCGCTCCATACCCCCGACTGGTGGGTACGGCAATGATTGGTCGATCAACCAAACCACTCACCACGCTGGGTAGGGCTCCATCCATACCGGCCACCACAATAATGACCCGTGCTTCCCTAAGCCGGGTGATTTTGTCGAGAAGTCGATGAAGACCTGCCACACCGATGTCGTAAAATGTTTGAACCTGACTCCCCATCGCTTCGGCGGTCACTTTAGCTTCCTCAGCCACGTTAATGTCTGATGTTCCCGCCGTCACAATAACTATATCTCCACGGAGTTTGACAGGGGTACGTTGGATAACGGCTACTCTGGCTAATTTATGATACACCGTTCGCGTGCTTATGCGTTGTAAGGCCCGGGCCACATCAGCATTAGCTCTCGTGGCCAACACGGAAACCTTTTTCGCTAATAATTTCTTACTGATGCCTTGAATCTGGGCAACCGTTTTCCCTTCGCACAAAATGACCTCAGGAAAGCCTTGTCTGACCGAACGGTGATGATCAATCGTGGCATATCCCAGATTCTCATAGGGAAGGGTCCGTAACCGATTCAGAGCTACCTCAACAGACACTTTCCCTTTTTGCACATCCTTCAGTAAGGCTGTGAGGGATTTTTGATTCATCAGATCAATCTTCTTTCTAGGGACTGTTGAAAAAAGCCGCCAGCTGCGTTTTTTAGGGTTCGTGGCTTGTCGCTCGTTACTGGTCGCTCGTATTTTAGGATCTTGACTTCCTTTTTTCCCTAGCCACCAGCGACTAGCGACAAGTCCCGGGTTTTTATATATGCGGCCTTTTTTAACAGCCCCTTCAAGAGAGGTCTTTCAATTGGCCATAGTTGGAAATTCTGATTCTACCTTTGATGCTCGGACCATCAATTCACTCACGGCCTGAAGAGGTGCTTTTTCTTGAAAAAGGATTTCGTTGACGGCCTGAACAATTGGCATATCGGCATGGTAGTAAGCAGATAGGCCCGATGCCGCTTTGGCGGTATTGACTCCCTCCGCAACGGTATTGGTTTCAGAGAGAATGTTCTGCAAGGTCTGACCCCGTCCTAACTTGAGTCCGACCGAATAGTTTCGACTCAAGGTTCCGGTACAGGTGAGAACCAGATCTCCCAAGCCCGACAAACCATAGAATGTATGAATGTGAGCTCCCATAGCTTTCCCTAAACGAATCATTTCCACAAGCCCTCGTGTAATTAAGGCCGCCCGTGCATTAAACCCTAAATTCAATCCATCCACCACCCCCGAAGCAATGGCCATGACATTTTTGAGGGAACCGCCCAGTTGGGCACCAATGAGATCCTGGGCGGTATACACTCGAAACAGAGGCGTCATAAACAGGGATTGAAGAGAGGCCGCCCTCTCCAAATTTTGACCTGATAACAAAATGGTGGTGGGTTTCCCTGTACAGACTTCTGCGGCAAAACTCGGACCAGTCAAAATGAATACCTGCTCTTCCCATTCAGGGGAGAGTTCCTCCAAAAGGACTTGTGACATGAGTTTCAGACTCCCATCCTCTATTCCTTTGGTCGCGATGATAAGGGGAAGGGGCCGCTTCAGATGAGGGTGCATTCTTTGAATCGTGGTTCGCATGGCGTGAGAAGGGACAGCGAGCACAATGGCCTCACAATCCTGCAATGCCTCGGAAAAGTCCGAGGTCGGGGAAATGGTCTCAGGTAGGGTGATATCTGGTAAAAAGAGAGCGTTTTTTCTGGTGTGTTGAATAGCTTTGACGGTTTCGGGTTCATGGGCCCACAGTCGAATGGGATAATCTTTTTGCCCCAAATGGTACGCGAGACTTGTTCCCCAAGCACCTGCTCCAATAACAGCCAGTCTATGAAATGTGTCGGGAGAAGGATTCATACAGTCCTAGGGGCAATGTGGGGGGAGGAGGTTAGGCGCCGGATTATAGGAAGGGGTTGAAAGACTGTCAATGATTGCGGTAGGACTGATGATCTGGAAAGTGTGGGGCTAGAAAGCCAAACTCCATAGGTAGTAAGCTGAGGTGATCCCGATATGTGGGTGAATTTGGAGGTAGAGATTTAGAATATGAATGCCTGCCAATCATGTGGTCGAGCCATTGCCTTCGATGCCCAGGTTTGCTCAAACTGTGCCCAAGGGAATCTTGATTCCTTTGGCAAGAGATCTGAAGATGAATCTCTCAATCTTCATATTTTATATGGTATGGTCGGGCTCCTGGTTCTTGCGCTCCTGTTTCCTCCATGGGTAACCGCGCCTGGTCAGACTCAGGCATATTTGGGTATGCACTTTATTCTTTCCCCCCCTGACCCCGATGCGGTCGTGAGCCGAATTTTACAAACCATTGAACTCGTCACCATTGCAGTCGGTGGAATGTACGGGGCGTGGTTATTTCGAGGAAGAGACCGCTAACGAGGAATAGAGACTTACCAGCCCCTCCTAGGTGTGTGTTTCTTTTTAGGTGGGAAAACCCTTTCCAAGGGCCGTAATTCCAACTCCTCTCCCCGTGAGGACCTCAACTGGTCGAATTCACGAAGTCACCAATTCCTGAACGATCTGGGGATTCAGGCGGATGATTTTCCCTTGGCCGTTGACCGGAACCAAGGTCGCAGACCCTTCGACAACCAACCGAGCACTGTGTCGTTCAATAATACGGTGATGGAAGGTGAGCGAAGCTTTTCTTGCGGAAGATACCGTAGTCTGAATCTGGAGAACATCTCCGTAGCGGGCGGGAGAACGGTAATGGACCTCGGCATGGGTAACCAAAAACCACGTGCCTTCCTGTTGAAGCGACGCGACCGAAAGCCCATGTTCCTCTAAATGATGCGTCCGTGCCCTTTCAAAATATTTGAGGTAGTTGGCGTAATACACGACCCCGCCACAATCGGTGTCCTCATAATAAATTCTGATCTCCACAGCGGATTTCCGTTAAAGGGAAAGGTGGGGAAATTTGGGTAAAGAGGATTCATTGAGTTGGGTGAGTTTGTAGGCTAACTCCAGCAGTTGATGAAATCGCTCAGGTTTGATGGCCTCAAATCCATGGCCCAATACAGAATGGTACGACGCATCGAGTAAGATTTTCATTCCATCCCATTTCGCCACAAACGTTTTCCCCATGGGGTCGCCGAGTTCGGCCAGTGTTCGATATTGATCTAGGAACGGCAGCTTGTATTTTCCATCGATATCATCGAGAAGACAGTTTGTGCAGCGGGCCTGGAGTGATTGTGGTACTTGGTCAATCTGGATATCCCAAGTCTTGATCTTAAATTCGCTCCATAATTGATATTGCGAAAAGGCTTCCAATGCTCGAAACAGGATAGATGTGCCTAATTCGTAATGATGGTCTTGATGGGCACGGCGTTTGGCATGGGCCAACAAATCGTGAGCGACCATGCGCTTGACCTCTCCGGGATCTAACACCAGCTTTTCCAAAAACTCCATATTGGCTTTCACGAGAACGAGGAGTTCAGCCAATCCCTTTGGCCCTCCCCACACTGAAGCCAGTTCTAAGGATTTATGGGAAGTTTTTAACTTGTCCCACGCGGCTCGATACTGAAAGCGTTCCCATAGACCATATCCTTCCGACATATCGGCCCACGCGTGATACATGGGTTTTTCTCCCCCGCTGACCATAGATTCAATATGGTGGAACAGGTGAGCCGCTTGAGCAAACCCTCCTTGGTTAAACATGTGACAGGCTTCCCTTCGAACTTGAAGGGCTTCTTCATTCCACGGGTTTCCTTCTAGCAATATGGCATCCGAAGCTTGCTGGGGGAAAGACGTTTCTCCGATGGGTTCGGAACTTTTTCCTTTTAGTACCATCACCATTCGGGAAACCATCGGTCGACAGACAAATGACATGGCGGCAGCCATGCTAGGAGTGGCATCAGAAATATCACAGGCCAAATCTCCTGGATGTACTCCCCAGGTTTTTACCAATTCAGGAAAATTTCGAGCAAGGGCCTGGTGCGAGACCGTGAAATTTTCTGGATCATCCGTCAGAATCCAGTCCCACCGGTGAGGCATTTTCACAATGTGGGGTTGAATGTCTGTTTCTATGAGATCTTTTTTTTCTTCAGGGAGAAAAAAACAGAGGTATTCGGGCGTTAAACAATTGATGGAGGAGAGGACGGAGGAGCCATCCGTGGTAAAGGCGATCAGAAGGGCTTTGGCTGGGTCAACCTTGCTCACATTGATTCGAATATATCATTGTCTTTATGGGCCTGCAAGAAACATCCCCAAATTAGGGATCGTATCTCGTGCCTGCGCGCTGTAGCGCTTTCAGCCTTCGTAGCCACTTCGGCGAAGTAGGCCCGGCGCGCAAGCGTGAAGCGTATCTCGTATTTCGTCAAGACCAAGACAGTTTTTCACGAGATCTACACGGTAATTCTCCCACCCTTGGCCTGACCTCGAGGCGAATCTCAATCCGAGTCAACGGCGAGCACTGTTTGAGCACAGCGAGTTGCGCAGCCGCCGGATTCTTTGAGCCGGATAAAGACCTATAGGGCCAGGCTGGGTGAACATGGTTTTGGGTTCTTTTGCCGAAACCAAAGAACCTCGCCTGCTGGGGCGAAACCCAGCGAATAAGCTTGCTGGACAGATCTTTTTGAACAGTTCCGGTTGCCGAAACAAAAGAACCTCTAAAAAACAGCCTATTGCGTTGACAGTGTTTTCTTCCTCTCATAGAATCGGCCCCTATGGATACGGATTTCATTGTTCGGCAGTTTCAGGATAGCGCGACGGTCAAAGAGAAATTTGTTCAAACTTATGCTGAACAAATATTGGTAGTGGGACAATTATTGGTCCACACATTTCAGGCTGGCCGGAAAGTCTTACTCTTTGGGAACGGAGGAAGCGCTACCGATGCGTCCCATATCGCCGCTGAATTTGTCGGTCGCTATCATCGTGAACGCCCTCCCCTGCCTGCGTTGGCCCTGACGACCGATTTGGCTTCTTTGACATGTATTGCCAATGATTTTGGCTATTCCGAAATATTTTCTCGGCAAATTTCCGCTCATGGGCAACAGGGAGATGTGGTGATCGCCATGAGTACCAGCGGTAATTCGAAGAATGTTCTTAATGGCGTCCAGGAAGCCAAAAAGAAAGGGGTCGTGACCATTGGATGGACCGGAGGGACGGGAGGGAACCTCGCCTCGTTAGTCGATCATTCCTTTGTGGTGCCTTCTCCCATCACGGCCCGTATTCAGGAATGCCACATGACTTTGGGTCATGTTTTATGTGAATTTGTGGAAGAGCGTCTCTTTGCCAAAGCCACCTAAAAAACCACTGAAGAGGACCAACCCAGCTCCTCTCGATTTTTCTCGACTCAAAACCTATTCCCTTCGATCCCGACACAGCAAGGTTCAGGTGGGGGATTTCTCTGCCCCTTGGAAAAAAGGAGCAACGTTTTCTCACTTCTTGGCGACGCTCCCCAATATTTTAGGAGCTCAGAATTTACGAGCGTTGGTCACCAAAATTGTCCAAGCCCATCGAAGGGGACGACCTGTGATTCTAGGCATGGGTGCCCATCCCACCAAAGTTGGTCTCAATCCTATTATTGTTGACCTCATGAAAAAGGAAATTGTGACGGCGGTGGCTATCAATGGGGCTGTGGTCATCCATGATTTTGAGTTAGCCTACTTGGGGCATACTTCCGAGGAGGTTGAGGCTGAAATTGACTCAGGTCGTTTTGGTATGGCTGAAGAAACAGGACAAATGTTGAACCAAGCCATCATTGAAGGAAATAAAAAAGGGCAAGGGATTGGGGAAGCTGTTGGACAATTCATGCTTAGACGTGGAAAGGAGTTCCCATACAAACACACCAGTATTCTCGCCACCGGAGCAAAATTGGATATTCCCGTCACCGTTCACGTGGCAATTGGAACCGATATCATTCACATGCATCCAACAGCCGATGGAGCGGCGATCGGAGAGGCTTCTCATCTCGACTTTCGAAAGTTGACAGCTGTCGTCTCTCGAATGGAAGGGGGCGTGTACATCAATTTGGGTTCGGCAGTGTTACTTCCAGAAGTGTTTCTCAAGACCGTCACGCTAAGCCGGAATCTTGGCCATTCATTAAAAAATATTACCACCGCCAATATGGATTTCCTTCCTCATTACCGGCCTCTGACCAACGTGGTCAAGCGCCCCACGCAAAAGGGAGGCCAGGGTTATTCCCTCACCGGGCATCATGAAATCATGTTTCCCTTATTGGCCGCTGCCATCATCGAAGAAATTGGGAATGGGTGAGGCCATACCTTTTTTGTGTCTTATGGCCTTCAACAATTTGTTGTCCTTTAATATTCTGAAACGAAACATGTCACCTGGTTGGTTGAAATGTGGAGTGAAACAAATGGAGGGGGGAGGCAGATACCAAGAGGGTTCAGGAGAAAAGAGGTCCAATACCCAAAGAGGCCTTCAGGTTTGTACTTTTCTGGGAGCTTATGGAAGAGGTCGATGACCTCAATTTTTTCTCGTTAGGGCAATAAAGAAAGAAGTTGATTATTTTTGGCGCTTAG
>CAZKRH010000052.1:0-5851 GCA_964555115.1 uncultured Nitrospiraceae bacterium
AAAGAGTTAGCTCGACCGTTTCGCGTTTCTCTTCCGGCTATTTCCAAACACCTTCGTATTCTGGAACAAGCGGGACTGTTGGTCCGTCGAAAACAGGGACGCATTCACCATTGCCACCTAAACACCAGTTTTTCCGGAACCTGGATTTCTCGATAGACTCCACCAACCGTGTGTTCCTCCCCATTAGGAGCTTTCATTTGAATGCGAAAATGTCCGCCAACTTGTAAATCCACTTCGGCCCCTGGAGTAGAAAAATCATCAGAGGGTCCAAACCATCGTTTTAATGCCTCGGGGTTGGTCCACGCTTCGAAGACTTTTTCCCTTGGGGCTTTGAAAGTCCTTGTAATGTGGAGAGTGGTCGAGTCGGCTGAGGTGGAATTGGCCATGGTGAACGCTCCTTTGGCAAAGATGATTGATCAGATACATCAAGAAAGGTCTCAAGGGAATCAAAACGACGTTCCCAAAATTCTTGGTAACACGTAATCCATTCTGCTGCGGTTTTGAGCGGCATGGTGTTCAGGTGGCAATGGTGAATGCGTCCCTGTTTTCGACGGACCAACAGTCCCGCTTGTTCCAGAATACGAAGGTGTTTGGAAATAGCCGGAAGAGAAACGCGAAACGGTCGAGCTAACTCTTTGACGGTAGCCCGCCCTTGTGCAAGGCGTTCCAGAATAGAGCGCCGCGTGGGATCGCCCAAAGCAGAAAAGACAGCATTCAATTGATTGGGATAATAGTTAACCATATGGTTAACTATTATCAATATTCACCTCTTCCGTCAAGAGGGTTCCCGACATTCTCTTACCTCTTGAGGGGGAGATGTGGGATAGTAGGGCATGCAAAAAGTTTTTTGCCTTTTCCTATGTGGTCTTTTGGGGATGGGATTTCCTCAGGGGTCTCTGGGTGGTGAAGCCTCCTGGATGGAGGGGGTCTCCGATGTTGATGTGGCCCAAATAATCCAGGATATCACAGTGCTGAGTAGCCCAGACTTTCAAGGCCGCCAAGCTGGGACTGAAGGTGGCCGACAATCTGCAGCCTATGTTGCGAAACGGTTTAGAAACATAGGCCTGATGCCACCGGAATCAAAGAGTCATCATTCGAACTTGGATTCCTGGTATCAACAAACGGTCATTCCGGTGACGACCATTCCGGGAAAGGCCCGTCTAGAGATTTCGGTTTCCTCCAGCCAACCCCACGCGTTGTTTGAAGATCTCAAACCGGGGTCTGATTTCCTACCTCTATTAGATTCGCCTTCGGTACATATGGAAGCTCCCATGGTTTTTGTGGGCTATGGAATTTCTGATCCGGCCAGGGGCGTAGATGAGTATGAAGGGATAGATGTTCGGAACCGGGTAGCGATGTTTTTACGGGGGAAGCCATCCACTTACCCGCCATGGGTGACGCATGAGGAAAAGGTTCGGGTGGCACAACAAAAAGGGGCCATAGGTTTTTTGACGGCGACCGGGCCGATTCTGAATGCCTATGAAGCCAGGCGGGGAATGGGCCATGCTCCGTTGGCCCTGTATTCCTTTCCACCCCATGCCAGGCCATTGCCAGGGGTGTGGGTGAGTGGCGGTGTGGCAGAAAAGATTTTTACTTCGATGGGGGAATCACTCTCGACTATTCAAGCCCAGTTAAATATGCCGGGTTCTCATCAATCGAGAACCTTACCGGTGTTGGTCGGCCTCAATTGGGAAAGAGAAGATCAGACAGGGTCGATGGTGAATGTCCTCGGATGGCTTCCTGGTCAAGATCCTGTTTTGCGAGAAGAAACTATTGTGCTTGGTGCTCACCGGGATCATTTTGGTCATCAAGCTGGCCTGTTGTTTGCCGGAGCTGATGACAATGCCTCGGGAACGGCGGTCCTTCTTGAAATAGCCAGAATCTTAAAAACCATGAGATCTCAACTGAAACGATCGGTCTTATTGATCTCCTTTAGTGGAGAAGAACGAGGATTGTTAGGATCCAAACATTATATAAAACATCCTACGCGTTCCCTGAAAAAAACAGTGGGCATGATCAACATTGATCATGTAGGGGTCGGTAATGGGAAGCTAACGGTGGGCGTGTCCCTCCTTCCCAAATCCGTTGGCAAACGTGCCGCGGAACTGGTCGGATTACAAGACCAAGTGACATTGTATGGGTTTTTCCCAGGAGGGGATCATGTCCCATTCAAGGAAGCGAGTATTCCTACTATTGTAGTGGTCAGCAGTGGGAAGCATACTTCGTTTCATCAATCGCATGATACCACTGAAAAAATTCAACCGGAAATTCTCGAAGCTGCTGCCAAATATGGTTTGGCTTTAACCCTTCTTTTAAGCAATTCTCCCTGATAGAAAATTTTTATTTCCTCCATTTTTATTGTCCGCAATTTTCCCTCGTTCTTCCCTTCATTGTTTTCATTGATTCGTTTTTTATTGCTTTGAGTCCAAAGACCGCAGCTCGTGGTCTATCTGGGACAGACCCTGCCCGCTGGTACCACTGCCGAAGTTCCCCCCCCAAAAGCCTCCTTGGCCTGTGTCCCAATACTCTCTACGTTGCCACCGTTGGAACGGATGCTGTCGCGCTGGTCGTATGAAACGTGAGAGGGCAAATACAATGGCCATCACAGCAGCGACACTCATCCAACGCGCCCCTCTTTATCCAGCTGGTTGAGGGTATATCCTTCGGATCGGGCAAACATGCCTGCCCGGCACCCTTCCTGTGCCAGTTTTCGAACGAAGGAAGCGCCTAATCCAGATCCGCCTCCCGTTACAATGGCTGGCTGTGTCATAACCTCGTCATCCTTATTTGCCTGAAGGGTGCTCGAGAAGGCTTACCCTTTAGCTTTGATACATTCAATTTCCAATATAATCTTGACTTCATCGCCCACCATGAGTCCCCCGTTGTCTAACAACTTGCTAAATTTCACACCGAAGTCTTGACGATTAATAGTCCCTTCCGCCGTAAATCCTGCTCGCGTGTTGCCCCAGGGATCTTTAGCCACACCATTAAACGTTCCCATTAAAGTAATTTCTTTGGTCACTCCATGTAAGGTGAGGTCACCAAGTGCCGTGTAGGTATCACCCGTCTTGGTATAACTTTTCATCGTATAGGTCATGGTGGGATAGGTTTTCGCATCAAAAAAGTCAGGGCTTCGAAGATGTGCATCTCGTTTTTCATGGTCAGTAAACACAGAGTTGGTGTCGATAGTCGCGTGAAATGTTTTGAATTGTTGAGCTTCGGGATCCATTTCGATAATCCCCTTGTACTTTAAGAATTTTCCATTGGTCTTAGAAATGACCATGTGTTTGACTTGAAACCCAATCGTCGAATGATCGTAATCAAGATTCCATTTGGACATTTCCGCAAACGACAACGATACATGGCTTATGACCAACAATGTCATGAATCCAAAAATGCTCAGCAATTTAGAAAATGTTTTCATGTGATGATCTCCTGCAAGAAAATTAAAAAGTGAGTGTGAATGTTTGTTATGTTAAGTCGAAAAAGAAATTAACTACTTAAAGAAATGGGGCCATCAGGCCACCTGTGGGTTGAGCCAAGAATCAATGATAGGGGCCAGGATTTCAATTGGCTGATACCCATGGCTGATGGGAGTCAGATGTTCACCCTCCTTACCTAATAAGGTGGGGAACCCTTCTACTCCCAGCTGACGACAATAATCGAACTCTTTCCATACTTCTTGTTTGGTATGGGTACTGTGAAAGCGTTCTAGAAATTGATGTGGTTCATCCACATACGAAGAAGCCAATTCCATGAGTATCTCTTCTTTCGTCACATCTTGGTTGTACACATAAAAGGCCTTCTGAAGAACCTTAAGAAAGGGGAAGGTTTGTGAAGGGGAGAGGTCTCGCACGATCAGCAAAGCTCTAGATGCTGGTTCGGTATTATAGGTAAAATCCGGACCCATCTGGAACGTAAAATCAAAAGGTTGTCCCGTTCGTTCATGAACCGTATGCCAATGGCCAAGAATATAGTCACGTCTAGAGTCATCGAATCGTTCGGTATTTCCTGGGCGTAATCCACCAACTAAAATCTGAAGGGGGAGGTGATCTCGATAGGTTTCAATGATCTGTTCCATCACAGGGGAAAACCCCCAACACCAAGAACACATGGGGTCAGTGATATACAACAGCGTCTTGTTCGTAGCCTGTGGCATGAGTCACCTTAGGACTTGTGGGTGATTACCACATGTTCTTTGGAATTGGGTAGGGCATGAATGTCACTGTGACCAAACCCCGCATTGCGAAACATGCTATCTAACTCGGTAAAGGTGTATGCATCGCCGGCTGGTGTCGTGGCTAGCATGATGAGGGCAAAGTCTGCAGACTCAGGACTAATGCGGTCGTCATTCGGAACAAATTCTAACGTCACTACTTGCCCATGGGGTTTCAAGGAGTGATGAACCTTTCGTAAGAGTGTTTCGCAGGTGGGCTGATCAAAATGATGAAGGAAATTGGTTAACAGGACGATGTCATAATTTTCTCCGTAATCCACATCAAACGCGCTACCGGCAATAGTTCGATATCGATTCCCTAGTTGAGCGGCGGTGGCATTTTCTACCGCCACGGTTAATACATTGGCCCAGTCAATTGCCACAATTTCTGCCTGAGGAAACCGTTTGGCGATTTCGATTCCGAAGACCCCATGCCCGGCGGCAATATCAAGGACCTTGGTGATCTGTTCCCCCTGAGAAAGCAGATGATCGCCAATCCATTGGGCGGGACCTATCATCATGGGGACCATGGCCTTTGCAAAACTGACCCATTCGGGGTGTTCTTCAGCGGTCGTGCCTTTGTCATCCAAGGCTGTTCCCCCTTTGCGAATGGCTTCAGTCAGTTGTCGAAATCCATCAAAGAGGGGAGGCGAAAGAATAAATTCGAGTGTCCCACCAACATAGGTTGGAGAACCCTTCACGAGAAACGTGACGGAGTCCTGGGTGAGTTGATAGTGAGTTCCATTTTTCGTGAGAAACCCGAGCATGGTGAGGTAGTCAGCTAACATGCGCATACCACGTTCAGAAGCGCCACAGGAGGTGGCTAAGGTAGAAGACGAATCATGTTCTGCGTGAATGGCTGTAAAGACTCCAAGGTCAATTGCTGCTTTAATGGCACAGGTACGTTGAATGGCAAAGGCCGTTTCAAAAAATAATTTCGGGGAGGGAGGAGATGATGTGGTCATGATTACACCGATGTAAGAATGTTAGTAAGATATTTTTCCCTGTGTGATTATCCCTACTGGCGACAGCTGTTTCGTAATCGCACCAACAAATTCTGCAACGTGTGAATATCTTTTTTGGAAAGAGCACGCTCGAAATAGGGACGCATATAATCCGCTTGAGCGGGAAAACAAGTGCGATACCTAACCTCCCCTTTTTTGGTGAGTTTGATGTTCATAGCTCGCCGATCGTTGGGTATGGGGTGACGTGAGATCAAACCTTTTTCCTCTAATCGATCAATAATGCCGGTCAGACTGGCCTTGGCCAATAAAGTGGAGTTCGACAGTTCAACGGCCGTCATCCCCTTGGTTCCGCCGAGTTCAGCTAGGACGTCAAACTGTGGAGGGGTGAGGCCCATCGATCGAATATGCCGATGTCCCACCTCAAAAATGGCATCATAGGCCTCGACCAGAGGACGAAGGATTTTCAGGTGCGGATCATCTTTTAGGTCCAAGATTGCCATATAGTTAAAAAGTATATAGTTTAAACTTAAACTAAAGTCAACACGGAAATTCAATAAGTCCCACATTCGTAGAATGTGGGACTTATGATTGAAATCATAACTTTCCCGAACACGTATTCTAAGGGAAGCAAATTATAAGATGGTTCTGATGTTCCAGGAAGATAGGATGT
>CAZKRH010000053.1:0-3223 GCA_964555115.1 uncultured Nitrospiraceae bacterium
TTAATACCTTAACCTTCTTCTGGTCCATCCTATCGTGTGTTAACTATTGGATGAATACAACCCCTCACCCCAACCCTCTCCCCACAGGGGCGAGGGAGACTGAGATGTCTTAGTTGAAAGTTAAAATACTATATGATGTGGTATCAATCGGCCTGGTGAAATGTTGAGCCAGACTCAGGAAAGCCAGCCATGGCTCGCTCAAGCGAAAAATATATTAAGGGCACCTCAAAAAACCGTCCTTTTCCGTGATGGCGGCGTCAGCCGCGTGCTCAAATCCCCATGTATTCGCCCCTACACTCCGGTTTTCCGCGCGCGGCTTCCTTGCCCTCACAAAAAATACCTGGTTTTTTGAGGTGCCCTTAGGTCAAAACCTGACTCTATGACTTTTCAATAGATTATTTATTAGGATTTCGTAGGGTTCAGAGTTTAACCCACCATTGGCAAAAGATAGCGGGTATATTTTCGCTCACCAGTCTTCATCAGTGCGCCTTTTTCAACAAGATCCTTCAAATCTCTTGTCGCGGTCGCCCGTGAAGTATCCACAATTTTTATATAGTTTTCAGCGCTTAAGCCACCTTTGAAACCTTCAAGACCTTCGCGAAACATACGGGCAAGAATTTTCTCCTGCCGCTCATTAAGTTTGCCACGCAAGCGATCATAGAGTTTGGCCTTTTCAATCAGGAAGTCTACGGACCGTTGAGTGTATTCCTGCGCATCCAATATCGTTTGGGCAAAATAGACCAGCCAATCCGAAATGCCTAAGTCCTTATTATTCTCTTCGAGTGTTTGGTAGTACGCCTTTCTGGCAGAATTGATTGTCTGGGACAGGGCAATCAGCGTCGGTTGCCCAAGACATTGCGACAGGGCTTTTTCCACAATCGCCCGCCCAATTCGCCCATTTCCATCTTCAAAGGGATGGATACACACAAAGTACAAATGGGCAATACCAGCACGTGTCAATGGCGGGAGAGCTTGATTGGCCTTCGGGGCGGTCACATTAAACCATTTGATAAATCCATTCATTTCCTTTTTGATCTTTTTCGAAGGCGGCGCTTCAAAGTGAACTCTTGGGCTATGGACTGGACCTGACACGACTTGCAGTGGTTCTTTATGAGTTCGATACCCCCCTCGGACTGTCAAATCGCGACGGCCGCTTGTGAGCATATCGTGCCAGGTAAACAGCTGTTCATGTGATAACGGAGCTTGGTAATTTCGATACAAATCGACCATCATATCCGCGATGCCCTGTTCCCCTTTTGAAACTTTTCGTTTCGGAGTGGCAAGACCAAAGTGGCGTCGAATGGAAGATTGCAGAGAATCTCGGCTAAGAAATTCTCCTTCAATCTCAGAGGTTTTTAGCGCTTCATCACTGATGAGACTTACCGTAAATTGGGTTTTCTCATTCTCATCAAAATACTTTAAGGCACCCGACAATACTCCAGACCGATGCAACAGTTGTTTTTCGTATTCAGCCAGGGACGTCGCATCATACGAAAAATCCGGCCATTTGGGTTCTTGCCAATTCCACGTCATGAGTTATAGCCTCAATCTCTATAACTCATAATATAGCTTAATTTTGAGCTATAGAAAAGAGGTATTCGACTCAGAGTGTTTTGGAAATACGGGCAGGTCTTGCATTGCCATACTCAGAATGACAAAGAAAGACCTCACCCTATCCCGACGCTGGAGACTACATTTCCTTCATTTCCACGACTTCAACTTGACCGATCGCAAGGTGTGGGCATGCCTTCGTCATTTCAGCCGCCGCCTCCAGGCTGGCGGCTTCCAGAATGGAAAACCCTGTCAGTTTCGCCCCACCATCGTCTGATACACCATCGGCGCTCACGATCTTAGCCTGTCCCAAGGGCATGCCGGGCATGACTACGGCTTTGCCAAGCCTACCGACCCACTCCATAAACTTCCCCATGTGTTCCTCAAGGTTTTCAGGGATTTCCCCACCGTGATAGGCAATGAAGTACTCAGGCATTACATTTTCTCCCCTTTCTTAATTTCCGTTGGTAAGTCCCTCCCACTGATGCGAGCAGGCTTACCTGGAGAATCTATGGGTCATGGACCTGAAATATTCAACAGACCCATATTAGTAATTTTAACTTCTGGAGAAGAAAACCCTCACCCAAACCCCAAGCCTTCGCCGAGCCTCCTTTGTCGGAGTGGCTACGGAGGCTGAAAGCGGCTTCGCGCAGGCAGGTTTCCCCAGAGGGGCAAGGGAGAATAGGGATATTCCATTGAAAATTTAAAATATTTACCCCGTATGGAGTTTCCATACAAATTCACACAATGGAATCCATTTTTCAGGTGTCAGGAAAAATAAGGTTTGAATGGGATGGAAAATCGTACAGGGGCTACCCATTGAAGGATGAACTTTGCTATCCTCATAAAACACCACTGCGGAGAATTGATGGCTACACGGTAGGCTTCTCGACTCCCCATTTTTCACTTAACCCTATGAAAGAGTTTTTTACGATGAGTAACTGCAAGAAAATTTTTGGGCTCATTTTCAGTGTGTTTTTACTTGGGAGTCCAACAAGTTGGGCCTATACCGAAATCCCCGTAACCGATGGTGGAGCTGTCACGGGACAGGTCAGGATGAATGGGACTGAACCCGACCCTCTAGCGTATAACCTGGCCCTCTTTCCCGACCCCGCGTTTTGTGGCCGAATTTCCACGGGTACTGGCTGGCGATTGTATGACCAATTCCAAATTTCATCGGAGGGCGCCCTTCAAAATGCCATCGTGATATTGGAGGGTATTGATCAGGGTAAACCGTTTGATCTCCCTCCTGCTACGGTGGAAGCTAAAGACTGCATTTTTTCACCAAGTGTGCTCGTCGTGCGTGATCATCAGGAAATTCGTTTTATTAACATGGATCCAGTCGTGCATGATGTGCAAATGTACGAAACGGCTCCCAGTGGGTCTTCCATTATCTTTCATCGCCCGCTTCGCATGAATCCCTACCATTCTCTCAAAGAACCCCAAAACCATGATCATCGTTCGGGTGAACCGGTAATTGACACCTTTCATTTCACCAAGGGGCGTCGCATCTTTTTGGCTGAATGCGGGCAGCACCCCTATATGCAGACTTGGGGGCTTTCCATCACCAATCCCTACTACGCCATCACCGACGCCGAGGGGCGCTTCACCATTTCCGATATCCCGGAAGGTGTGTACTCCTTGGTCGCTTGGCATCCGTGGATTGGCGGAA
>CAZKRH010000054.1:0-4281 GCA_964555115.1 uncultured Nitrospiraceae bacterium
TATGAGCAGAAAGTGCGAGCTCCCTTTTTACGATATGCTCTTCAGGCGGAGATGCCCTTAGTGCTTCATACTCTCATTATACCCTTTAGAGGTTCTATGCCTAAGGTGAACGCACAGGTGGGGGTGCTAGCGTCCAAAGACCAAATGGCTCATACCCACATTATTTCCATCAGGCAAAATGGGTTTCAGGATTTCATTGTTTTATCGTCAGAAGACGGGATAAAGGAATTTGGGAATGGGTGGTCAACTGATGCTCGCATGAGTTGTCTCCGATTGAACCAACGTGATGAAGTGATTTCGGCCACGTTGGTAGGTGGTACCAAGTTGATTCATACACGTCAGAATCTACTCGTCTTTGGAAAACACGTTCAGTTTGGGGCTCTTTCTTCCGAAAAAGGGAGGATAGTTATAGAAATGAGCGAGTCTTCACCTGTGGAAACTAGTTGCCCAGATCCTCATCTTATTGTCCATTCCCTCTAGTTGTTTGAGACGGAACGATGACTGAACCCCCCAAAGCCAAAATTTTTGAAATTAGCTCCTATCCACCCCCTCGGGCAGGATGGGGTGTACGGATTGCATTTGTGAGAGAATTTTTAGAAGCCCAAGGGCACATCTGCCAAGTCTTAAATATGGGACCCAATCGAAGGGTTAAAAGTCCAGATTATGTAGACTGTCAAGGTAGTAGAGATTATGTTCAGAAAGTTCATCAGCATGCGAAACATGGATATCTGATCCATACCCATTTAAATGGAGATTCTCCTAAGGGTCTTCTCCTCGTCATTCTTGCCGAAATAGTAGGATGGATGTATGGACGACGGTGTGTCCTTACATTTCATGCGGGTCCTGTCCAACGATTATTTCCCAAACATCGAAGTGCCAAATTGGCACCATTGTATAAACTGGCATTTCATCTTCCCAAAACCATTATTTGCAATAGTGATGATGTCAAAAACAATATCGTGACCTATGGCATAGCTACAGAGAAAATCGTTTCTATTCCAGCATTTAGTCGTCAGTACCTTCGGTATACCCCTGTGGAGATACCCGTACCTCTTAAAGAATTCTTGAGAAAATTTCGCCCCATCATTGTGACCTACTTTTTCTACCGTCCGGAATTTTTTATTGAATCCATGATAGAGGGATTATCGGTTTTACCCAAAACAATGCCAGAGTTTGGGGTTGTCATGATTGGAGCTGATACCACCTCTGAAGAGATCACTAATCTCATTGCAAAAGCTGGTTTGCGAGACAGGGTCTATCAGGCAGGAGATCTGCCACATGATGATTTCGCGACAGTACTTTCTCGCGCTCATCTGTACTTGCGAACCCCACAAAAGGATGGAGTGTGTTCCTCTGTACTGGAATCCCTTTCCCACCGTATCCCTGTCATTGCAAGTGAAAATGGAACAAGACCGCAAAGTGTCATAACCTTTACCACTGATGATGCGTATGACTTAGCTGACAAGATTGAAAAAACCTGGAAGGATTACGAAACAATTTGCGCGAACGTGATTGTTCCTGATGTCAAAGATACCGTGGCTGATGAAGCCTCATTGCTGGTAGATCATGCTATGTCTTGAAAAATAATCAGGAGTTGTACGGTTTTTGATTTTTTGAATCAGCCATTATTTGAATTTCACTCCCACCATATAAGAGAGACATCATACTAGAGGGAGAGCATACTATGGAAAAAATGCCAAAAAGAAATATGGCCAAGTGGCTAAAAGGAATTTTTTATAAGAACTTAATTCCTCCACGAAGGTTGTATAGTGAGGCAGTGAATAGTCTGACTTTATCTGAAGGGAGTCGCATCTTAGATATCGGATGTGGATACACCGCCCCAGATTTAATGCGATTTGATTTTCCTCAGTCCATAAAGGTTGGTATCGATATGGTTGACCAATTTGATTTGGATGCAGCTCCAATGGTGAAGTTTGGGCGTGCCAATGCAAGTGAGCTTCCCTTCCAGAGCGAAGTCTTTCATGCGGTAGCATGTCGAAGTGTTGTCGAACACCTGGATAATCCAACTGGTACCTTTGAGGAAGTATATCGTGTCTTAGCTCCCGGTGGCTATTTTGTGTTTCTGACTCCCAATCGATATGACTATGTTTCTCTCATTGCCACGATGGTACCCAATAAATTACATGGAAAAATTGTGAGAAGAACGACAGGCCGAGAAGAAAAAGACACGTTCCCTACCAGATATCGTGCAAATACGACTGGAGTGTTACAAAATCTCGCTCGCTCGATTGGGTATGAAGTGGTCACGTTAGAATTATTGCGTGAACATCCACATTATCTGCAGTTTAATCCCATCCTCTACTCTCTGGGCATGATATATGAACAAAGTGTTGAGAGGATGTGTGAAAAAGTCCGCCCCTGGATTTTGGGAGTCTTCCGACGGCCGAGTGTTCAAGCAATTCCAGCAAAAGTGGCTTAGGTACAGGTTTGGCATAGGGTCAGTAGGAGGAAGACACCCAGAGTTTCTCGTAAAACTCATTCTGTGTATGGTAGCTCACTTCTTCCAATTCATGGATGTCTTTCATGGCTGTATCAGGCCAGTATTCATAAAGATGTGAATGCTTCTATGGAATAAACACTTTTCGAATTATGAAAAACCTTCTGATTATTAACACCAATTTTCCACCGTCCCGGACGATTGGTACGCAACGCATTATTCGAATCTGTAAATATTTAACCCAGTTCCCTTGCCATCTGTCCTAAATGATCACGTAAGTGGGCATCGTTGATCAGAGTCTGTAGCCCTTCAGCCAAAGACTCCACATTTTCAGGCTCAAATAACATCCCCTCGACTCGTGGCACAAAAATATCGCGAAGATTGTCCATATCCGGGGCTAAGACTGCCTTCCCCATGGCCATGTACTCTAACACCTTCATCGGAGAGGCATAGGCAGTCGCCCTGGGACTGACACAGACATCCAAGGCCGCCACATAGGATTTGACTTGATTATGAGGTTGCCGGCCCGTAATCGTAACTCGCTGGCTTAACCCTTTATCTTGAATTAATTGTTCAAGTTCCCCACGAATAGGACCATCCCCGACAATCATCAAATGAACATCCGATCGTCCATGGATAACCTTTTCAAATCCCTGGATGAGGAAATCGAGCCCATGCCAGGGCCTCAGAATTCCGGTAAACCCTACGATGATCTTTTCTTCTAATCCCCATTTTTTTCGAATATCCAGGCCACTAATGGTAGGAGAAAACACATCAGGATCAGCACCATTCGGCATCACAACGATTTGTCCATCCCGAACGCCAAGGTCAAGTAAGATTCGCTTCAATGGAGAGGACACCACTATCACTCGATTGGCATCATTACAAATTTTTCGCTCAAACCAACCAATGAGATTTCGAAAATAAAGTTTTTCATCAAACGTTTTCTTTTGATAGGAATAGGGGGAGTTCACTTCCACAATAACAGGAATTCCAAATCGCCGCGCTACCCCTACAGCCGAATAATTGTAACTGACATATCGATCATAGATGAAATCCGGTTGGAATTCCTTGACTGCTTGAGACAACATAGAATACCCGCGAAGGTTATAAGCTAGCTCCCCTAACTCATAGACAAAACCCGGCATCGCTTTGGCGATAGAAGTCCAACGTTGTTGAGGTTTTGAAGAAACATTAGTCGACTCCCCTATTAAGGACACCACCTGAACTTCATGCCCAAGCTTCTTAAAACACTTCACTATTTCAGCAATATGAATTCCTTCGGCTCCATCTCCGAGTGTTCTATGATGATACAAAATTCGCATGCAGTTCCCCTTTTCCAGCCTAACCTTTTCTATCTACTGGCTCACGGAGCCACGTATTTGTAATCGTGTAATTTGCCCTTGTTCGATAGCGATATACTCACACTCCTTGAATTCCAATACCAACGTATACCTCAGGCCTTGCCTGTCAGACTTTTCTGGTCCCAGAATCAAGAAAGGTTTGATGCCACAGCTCAAAATTGAGAAGACACCAAATCCATTTACTATAGTCTCGTTGCCCTTTAATATGGAGGTCGAGCACCTTCTCCACCATCCGTTGGTTAAAATACCCTCTTTCTCGAGCTTGCTTCCCTAACAAGGTTTCCCGTGCATAATTCTTTAGTTCAGATTTAAACCATGACTTTTTAGGAATGGTAAATCCATGTTTCGGTTTTTGAAATAACTCTTTAGGCAAAAACCTTTTGAGTACCGACCGAAGGAAAGATTTCCCTACTCCATTTTCTATCTGCCATTCAGGAGGAAGATGGGTGGAAAACTCTA
>CAZKRH010000055.1:0-2057 GCA_964555115.1 uncultured Nitrospiraceae bacterium
TAACGTAGATCAGCATGAAAAACATTCTCTATCTTATTTCCAAACAACCGGATAATAATCTTGATCAGCTTTTATCCTTTCCAGTTTCTCCCGAGACTACGGTTTCGGCTATATTGATTCAACAAGGTATGAGCCCTCAGCTTAAGGTACCATTTCCTTGTTTCGCTTTAGAAAATGATATACCAGATCAAGATATGACGGTTCCATATTCTAAAATTCAATATTCTGATATGTTAGAAATGATTTTACATGCTGATACGGTGATATCCATATAAAATAGTAAAACTAATATCTTTAGTTTTCCTTTTAAAAAGAAAAATAGTAGTCATAGGAGTAGTCATAGGTCATGTGAATAATGGGAAAAACGCATTTTTCCATACGAATACTGGATATTCGTGGTCATGATAATGGGTATAGGACCGTGTATAGACTGAAGAATAGATGTTGATAGATGATTGGGTACCTTGGGTCTAAAAAATAAATGGCTGGTATAATTTTTGGAAAAAGGGTATACGTGTATAACTTATCCACACCTGTGTATAAACCTGTGAATAATTTCTATGGAGTAGATCTGTAGTGGGAGGATCAAAGATATGGGACCGTGCTTTAGGCTTTATTGAGGCACGGATGGGAAAGGATGTTATTGAAACATGGTTTCACCAAACTCGTTTGGGTGAAATTAATGGATCAACTGCGACCATTATCGTTCCCAATAAGTTTTTTGGAGAGTGGTTAGGAAGAAACTATCGGAGCCTGATTGGGGAAGCTATTTATTCTGCCCAGGGAAATGAGGGAGAGGGACAAGTCAAAATCCTGTTTGTTGTGGGTGAACAGAACAATCCCAGCGTTACTCAACCTCCAGCTTTAGGCTATCAACCTCCAGCCCAAGGGAGGCCACCCAGGCGGCAACTTCCCAATCCAAAGTATACATTTGACAACTTTGTTGTGGGAGCTAGTAATCAATTTGCCCATGCTGCGAGTCTGGCGGTCGCGGAAGCGCCAGCAAGGGCTTATAACCCTTTCTTTATTTATGGCGGGGTTGGCCTAGGCAAAACACATCTCCTCAACTCAATAGGTAATTTTGTGATGGAGAAGACTGACCTTCGTATAGCCTATGTCACCACGGAACAATTCACGAACGAAGTCATTAATTCCATTCGATACGATAAAATGATCGACCTGAGACGGCGATACCGAAATGTCGATATGCTGTTGATCGACGATATCCAATTTCTAGCGGGTAAGGAGCGAACCCAAGAAGAATTCTTTCACACGTTTAATACTCTGTATGAAGCTAGAAAACAGATTGTATTATCGAGTGATAGGTTTCCCAAAGAAATGCCCTCCATGGAAGAACGTCTTCGTTCGCGGTTTGAGTGGGGCCTTATTGCCGACCTTCAGCCGCCAGATGTAGAAACGCGTATCGCCATTCTTAGAAAGAAGTCAGAAGATGAAGGCATTGCCATTGGGGACGATGTCATTCAACTGGTGGCTGAAAACCTTAAAAGTAATATTCGTGAGTTAGAAGGAGCCCTTATTCGGTTGGGGGCGTATGCGACTCTCACAGGAAAAATTATTACGGTCGAAATGGCCAAAACTATTCTTCGAGATTTACTGGGGAGTAAAAGAAAGTTTATCACACTCGAAGATGTGCAAGATGTTGTGGCTAACCGATTTAATCTAAAAGTTTCAGAATTAAAATCCAAACGGCGTACCAAAACCCTTGTTTATCCAAGGCAGATCGCCATGTTTCTTTCCCGTGAACTTACAGCATCGTCATTTCCGGAAATAGGCCGTGAGTTTGGGGGAAAGGATCATACAACGATCATCCACGCCTGTCGGCAAATTGAGAAAGCTCTTACTGATGACGCCGGGTTGCGGACGACGATCGAAAGTTTAAAAGATGAAATCAGCAAAGCTTAGGGACCTGAGAGAAAATACCTTGGACTTCTCGCATCCAATCTTCGGGCCATCTTTGAATGGGCCTCAATCGAAATACCCTCAACATAGCTGTGCTATGCCTCAGGCTTTTCTCAATCGTTCCGTCCAAATCCGAC
>CAZKRH010000056.1:0-12596 GCA_964555115.1 uncultured Nitrospiraceae bacterium
GGCCAGAAAGGCCCATGTGCAAATAATGTTGTGCCTATCTAAATGCAGCGCACATAACAAGCGCATGCAGACGGATCGCCAAACCGCTACGCGCTTTGTCGACCGCTGATGCGGGGCGTTAATGTCCGCTTTTGGCCGAAACCAGACACAATTTGGAGTAAACAAGATACCCTCTAACCCATCGATACAGCTGAACCTAGAGGGTGGCCCCTGGCCTCGAACGTTAGAGAAAAATGTTATAAAAAACATAATTCTGGCACATGGTACCTATAATCTGGCCTGGAAAGGCCTTTAAAATTAGTTTTGGGTTTTTAGTGTTCCCTTCCCCACCCAAATTTGAAAACCCGATTTTATCTTTAGGGCACCTCTAAAAACCGTCCTTTTCCGCGATTGCGGCGTCAGCCACGTGCTCAAATCCTCATGTATTCCAACATACACTGCGGTTTTCCGCGCGTGGCTTCCTTGCATTCACAAAAAATCCTGGTTTTTAGAGATGCCCTTTAATCTCTTCCGCCTTCGGGTGCGGCAGAGCCGCGGTGCCGAATTCCACTATTCGGCGAGCACTGTTTGAGCGGAGCGAGTTGTGCAGCCATATAATTTGGTGCTGTGGCGAAGTTTCCCGCAGGGCCGCGCACGGGCGGAAATGGTTTTGGGCACTTTTGCCGAAACAAAAGTGCCTCGTCGTGTGGGGACGAAACCCCGCTATGATAATTCTGGATTCCCGATGAAAAAATGTCGGGAATGACGGAATGAGTTAAAGGTGGGGCAAGGAGGCTAGTTTCCGTTTTTCCCGTTCTCTGACTTGAGAACAGGGAGTTCGACGGCTGGGGTTTGGATGCCTTTGAGGCTTCCTCGTTTAAAGAGAGCATGGCCTTTTCCTCCTCGACTGACGGATTGGTATTTCCGCGAAGAAAATGAAAGTTTTGCTCCATCTTGTTTCAGGACCGTCATCTGATCACCTTTGCTCCTGAGAATCTGAAAAGCCACCACTTCATCATTGTGATCAATTTTAATGACCATCACACCTCGACCAGGACCTGCAAGGAGCGAGACTTCCTCCGGATCACAGAGGAGCACTCGACCGCGGACGGATGCGACGGCGACTACTTCGTGGGCTGGATCATGTAACAGTTCCACGCCGACGACTTCTTCTTCTGGTTTGATTTTGACATATTTTCTTCCCAAGCGTGTGGAAGGTTCCAAGAACGCTCCCCATTCAAATCGAACTCCCATTCCTGCCGACGTCACGGCCAGGCCTTGGCCCAGGTCTGGGGTTTCCCCATTGTCATCACGGTCAAACAGTGGAAGTGTTGGTGTCCGTGATTTCTTTTTGGAAGCGGGTAGAGCAGGAAGCATCCGAGGATCTAAACTCCCGGCAGCAATCACCCGTTCCTTATCCTTAAATTTAAAGAGTTTTTGCACAGGATCTCCATACCCACTTCGCGCATGAGGAATATCTCCGATGCGAATGGTATAGGCACTGCCAAAATTTGAAAAAAACACCACCATCTCGGTGGTACTTCCGCCAAGAACGGTCAACAGGGTGTCGCCTTCGCGAAGTCGGGCTTTGCTGAGATCTTTAATAATGCCCACTCGCCTGATCCACCCATCGGTGGATACCGTGATCATGGCATCCTCTTTCACCATGTAGGCTTCCGGGTCAAATGCGATTTCCTCTGTTTGGCGACGGCCCACTTTTGTTCGGCGTTTATCGCTAAAGGTGTTGGACACTTCCTGGAGTTCGTGTTTCACCACACCCCACAATCTCGTCTTTGAGGCGAGGAGGGCCTCAAGCTTTTTGGCTTCCTTCTGTTTTTCGGCCAATTCCTCAACGAATTTATTAATTTCTTTATGGGAGAGTTTATAGATGGGGGTGTCGAGAATAACGTTGGTTTGTTTGTCATCCAAACGATACCGACGTTGGAGTTTGTCGGCTGCATCGGCTTTTCCATCACTTTGGCGAATGATGGTTAAGGCTTGGTCAAGAACATCAAAAATGGTTTTGAAACCCTGCAGGATATGAATGCGTTGTTGGAGCATTCGGAGGTCATACGAAAATCGTCGTTTCACTGTCTCAAATCGAAAGTCAATAAAGAGTTCTAAAATTTGTTTGAGGTGTACACATTCAGGACGGGTTAGGTGTGAATGGGGAACGGGGACCAAGCAGGTGAGATTGACTGAAAAATTATTTTGCAGTGGCGTATGTTTGAACAAATAGGCCATCCCAACTTGAGGATCGGCACCTTTTTGAACCTCGAGGACCATGCGAATACTGGTGGTCGATTCATCTCGGACATCGACTAATTGAGGTACTTTTCGCGAGGCAATGAGTTCCCCAATTCGTTCAAGAATGGTGGATTTATCCACGGCAAAGGGAATGGACGTGATGACAATTTCAGTCTTTTCTCCTGACTGCTCTTCCACGTGAAATTCCCCACGAACCCGTATGGATCCTTGCCCTGTTTCATAAATGTCCAGAATTTCCGCACGACTGTTGAGAATTTCTCCCCCAGTGGGAAAATCAGGGCCTTTGATGGACTTGAGTAGATCGGTGATCGAGCTGTCTCGATTGTCAATGAGGGTGATAGCCGCTTCGATGACTTCGCCAAGGTTATGGGGCGGAATATTGGTCGCCATTCCCACTGCAATGCCTGTGGACCCATTGACCAGAAGATTGGGGAAGCGGGCAGGGAGAATCAGCGGTTCCTCTCCCTTCCCATCATAATTGGCCTGAAAGTCGACGGTATCTTTTTGTAGTTCAGACAGGAGTTCAGAGGAGGCGGGGGTCAGGCGGGCTTCGGTATATCGATAGGCTGCCGGGGGATCTCCATCAATACTCCCAAAATTCCCATGCCCATCGACCAAGGGGACTCGGAGCGTCCAGGGTTGTGCCATTCTGGCCATGGCCTCATACACCGCCGAATCACCATGGGGATGCCATTCACCAATGACAGACCCGACAACTTTGGCACTCTTAATAGGGTGCCGATCGTGGGTGAGCCGATGATTATGAAACATGGAAAAAAGAATGCGGCGTTGAACGGGTTTCAGACCATCACGGACATCGGGCAAGGCCCGTGCGGTAATAACCGAGAGGGCATAGTTGAGGAACCGTTGCCTCGTCGTTTCGTCGAGTGCGACGGCTTGAATGGACTCTTGAACAGCAGGACGTGTGGTTGGGGGGCGAGATGATTTACGGGCCATTATTACTTCTGGTCTCTACATTCCTCTATGGTACGTATTAGTTGATTTCGAAAAAAGGAATCTCCCGGGTAGGGGGTGGGGGGCCAATGACCTCATCAATTCCGATGGTTGGTTCATCTTGAAACCTGAGATGTAATCGATCACTAATTCGAGTTTTGACCCATTGAGGATCCCACCATTCTGTTGGATTTACTTGGACCCCATGCAGTAAGAGGCTGAAGTGGAGATGGTCTCCTGCGGCCAATCCTGTTGTTCCGGTTCTGGCGATACTTTGACCTTTTTCCACCCAATCTCCTTCTTTCACATCAAAAGAAGATAAATGAGCATACAATGATTGCAACCCATGACCATGGTCGATCACGATGGAATTGCCATAGATCCCAAGATAATTCGCAAATATGACTTCTCCGCTATTGGTAGCCTCCACAGGGTATTGTTTAGTTACCGCCAAATCAAAGCCCAAATGATCTTGAGTGTCGACGGATCGGCCTTTGTAAATGTACCGACGATGGTCGGCAAACGCAGCCTCAACCTGGGATTTGGAAAGTTGCAGAAAGGCCCCTTTCCATAAAAATTCGGATTGTGTTTTTTGAGACAGCTCTTGAAGTTGCTGATTGTTTTGCTTACGAAGACTGTTATTCACGAGAATGAAGTTTTTGAGATTTTCGCCCTGATCCTGAAGTTCCGGAGTGTGATGAATAATGGGCATGACCGTTTGTTGAATAAACCGATCCGTGATTTTAATCCGTCTGGTTCGCCAGGATTTTTTTCGAATCTTATAGTCTAAATTGAGGATTGCATTATTACCGAGCCCATCTTCAGCGATTAATTGAATGGGTTGTTTCGGTGATAAATCGTGAGGAACTGCAATGAGCGAAAATTCACGACTTTCATCAGGTGTCGGATAGCCTGGAAAGAACGCCTCTCCAATTTGTACCCCGTGAGATTGGGCATCTTCAGACACTCGGTAAAAGACCAGCCCTGATCCTCCTTGTGGTATGGGGTCATGAGAAGAGAGCACTTCGAGTCTGGGTGGCGTAAATTTTACGGAAAATTCTTGCTCAAATCGCGTCGTATTTCCACCGAAAAAATTTCTCCAGGAATAGTCGCTGGCTTGGATAACCAATTTGGCTCGACCTCTTCGTTTTGGAAGCGTGTCATCCGCAAACGGTATGAGTTCAATGTCATAGGTGTGCTGTTCCCCGCCATCTATGGAAAGAGGGCCGTGAGAGCTAAACTGTTCTTTGGCCAAGGGAAATGTTTCGAGGTTTTGCTCGATGTGGATTGAAATATCCTGCAATCCGGTATCGAGGTCTTCGATGTGAATGGCCAGCAAAGTGGCAGGCCCTACTTGTAGAAAGGGTTGTTGCAATGTGATCTGGGGTGGGAGCTCATCCCCCCAACGGACAAAGCCGGCAAGGCCAATATACAGACCAATAAGGATGCATCCAATAAAAAGAATAATATTTTTCTTTGACACGTCAGTACGATGGGTGGTTGAACCTAGAAACAGCAGTTGGATCACGAAAGTCTGCACACGTTCTTCATGCACCTAGAGAATTGTAACAATCTTTCATCACCCAGAAGGTGACCGCAAGTTTTTACAATTCCCTATGCACATAAATCCCTTGCACAGCTTTTTCGCGCCCAACCGCCGTTTCTAGGTTGAATCGAACACAGGCTACCGGGAAGTCGAGTCTATGATTTTTTTTACGTCCTTGCAAATCTTTTTGATGAGAGGATTTGGGAGATGGTGAAAAAGAACGAGAATATGACCTCCCGAATAGCATTTTTTCAGTATTCATCCTTGGCAGGGTTCTGCATCTTTCTTTCATTTAAACTCTTGACAGAGGATAGGGGATGTCCTAGCCTGAACTGACAGACAGCGAAATCGTGTCTGACAGGTTCCACTCTCCTCTTAGAAGCTGAAAGGCCTTCACTATCACGTTTTCTAATAGGACATTGAAGAATTCTTAGGCTGCTGGAGTCCGTTGTGGCGGCAGTGATGGGAATAAAGGAGTGCTTTGGGTTTTATAAGCGATATTTTAGGTTGGTTTTCGAGTGATTTAGCTATTGATCTTGGGACAGCGACGACCCTTGTCTATGTCCGTGGACAGGGGATTATGTTGAATGAGCCTTCTGTCGTCGCCATCGAAAAGCAATCCAATACGGTGTTAGCTGTTGGGATAGAAGCCAAAAGAATGGTGGGGCGGACCCCAGGAAATATTGTGGCGATTCGCCCCATAAAAGAAGGGGTGATTGCTGACTTTGCGATGACAGAGCGGATGCTCAATTATTTCATTACCAAAGCCCATAATCGGAGCACCTTTGTTCGCCCTCGGTGTATCATTGGCGTGCCTTCTCGAATTACCGAAGTGGAACAACGTGCTGTTCGTGAATCCGCGACGCATGCAGGGTCTCGGGAAGTGTTTCTCATTGAAGAGCCGGTCGCGGCGGCCATTGGGGCGGGACTGCCTATTACGGAACCTTCCGGGAATATGGTGGTGGATATCGGTGGCGGTACGACCGATATTGCCGTCATTTCATTAGGCGGGATTGTGTGTAGTGAATCCGTGAAGGTTGCCGGGGATGCGATGGATGATGCGATCATGAACTATATCAAACGACGATACAATCTCTTGATTGGGGATCATATGGCGGAAAAAGTTAAAATAGAAGTGGGCTCTGCCTATCCCCTCGAAGAGCGCAAGACCATGATGGTCAAAGGTCGGGACATGATCTCAGGAATTCCCAGAACCGTAGTCGTTCATGATGCGGAAATTCGTGAAGCGTTGGAAGAACCCATTCATGCCATTGTGAATGCTCTTCGAAGGTCCTTGGAAAATACCCCACCTGAATTAGCCGGAGATATCATTGATCGAGGGGTGGTCATCACTGGGGGAGGGTCTATGTTGCCCGGGTTAGCCACACGGTTTCAGGAAGAGACCAATCTGCCTATTATCACGGTTGATGATCCGTTAACATCGGTCGTGTTGGGGGTCGGAAAAGTATTAGATGAAATAGAATTGTTCCGCAAGATTTCTCACCTGTCCTCTGATCGAGCTATGGTGTAATCCCTGAAGAGGGTTCCTCTCTTATTTTTTCTCTAACATGTAGTCTTGTTAAGGAATCGAACGTTCCACGAGTTTGTGGATTGTTCCTCCATGTCCGACGATATACAGCTCACCGTCTTCATCTTCACCAAATGAGGAGATGTTCTGTTCAGTTGAAAGCAGGACGGACAGATGGCCATTGGTCAGTGTAAAAATTTCCCCGCTACAATAATCGCCAAAAATATACTGGCCATATAACTTGGAGATGGTCTTGCCTCGGTACACATAGCCGCCCGTAATAGAACAACGTGGACCGGTATGAGCATATTCTCCTTCAGGTAGTGTGAGGCCTTCTCGATTACATTGATGCTGTGGTTGAAAACAATGGGTGCCTTCCATAATTCGCCATCCATAGTTTTTCCCTGAGGACACGCGATCGATTTCTTCCCAATGATTCTGCCCCACATCTCCTACCCATAATTCCCCATTTGATTTGTCAAAGGAAAACCGCCAGGGGTTTCTGAACCCTAATGCGAAAATTTCTGACCGGGGGTGTGTGGATATGACAGGATTTTCGAGGGGAATGCTGTAGGGGGTCTTTTCATCAATATCAATTCGCAGGATTTTCCCCAGGAGCGTGAGGGGATTCTGGCCTCGATTGCCTGGGTCGCCTCCAGCGCCTCCATCTCCTGTTCCGATATAGAGAAAACCGTCCGGACCAAACGTGATCATTCCTCCATTGTGATTACTGTACGGTTGAGGGATGACCATCAGAATGGTTTCCGTGGGAGGACTTGTGGCGGAAAGGTGAATTTCAGCTACTACCGTGGCGCCATCGCCGGCCCTGCTGTAATTGATAAACAGGCGTTGATTTTTGTGGAAATTTGGATGAAATGCAAGTCCTAATAGGCCTCGTTCTCCGCCAGATTGTATGTGAGAAGACCAATCTAACAGGGGTGTCTGTTGCAAGTGGCCATTCTGAATAATGCGAATACGTCCAGCTTGTTCGAGCACGAACAACCGACTACTGTGGTCTCCGGCATGAGTGAGGAATACGGGCTTTTCTAATCCATTCGAGATCATGGGTTCTAGCCCAATGGGGGAGAAGGGGGGGCTGGCGGATGCCGACAGAGCCCACAGGAGAGTGGGTAGGGGAAAGGTGACTACTAAGGTGATAACTATGGAGAGCCAAACTCCTTTGTGCTTGGAGATAGGGTTCGCGAGGTCTTGATCAGCTCTCCGGCTTTTGTGGTGGAAGGAAGAGGGGGTGATTTCTACGGACATGCTCAATCCTCTACGAAGGGATTGTTGCAGGATACCTCAAGACCACGGTATAAATTAGTGAATCTTGAAAAATCTGGAGGTGAGACATGGTGTTAAAATTTGAAAGCGAAATTTTGGATACCGAAGATGCTCGAGGGAAGTTTTATCATGTGTGTCAGGGGCAAGTCCAGGACGTGCCTTTATCTATTCCTTCCGAGGATTCTCCCTATGAATGTCCGGTTTGTGAAATAGACCTGGATTATGAAGATTTTTTTCTTGCTCAACAACGAGGATGGGCTTGAGTGAGGGAAAGAGGTCTCATGGCACGTCTGAAGACGAATAGGCGTGACTTGGGGGGGGATTCCACCAGAATCTGAATGGGAGATCGTGTCTCTCTAGGTTTAACTCTTCATGAGGTGAAGAAATGTCAGAAAGTCAAGGACGAAAAATGGTATCGGTTATGCGGGGGCTCATGTTACTTTGTCCCACTTGCCATAGCGAGGTGCTAGAGGAAGGTCTGGTGAATGACAAAAATTATGTGGAAGATCATGAAGCGCTTTTCGGTTTGATTTGTCCGGGGTGTGAAGATATTAACAAACCTCTTGTTGATGATATGCTTGGAAGTTCAGAGTAGTCTGGACACTTGGTTTTCTTACATTTTTGTCATATTCGTCACATTTCCTTCCCAGAATTCCCCCTCTTGTAGCCAGCTTGTCAAGATTTTGGTAGAGTGCCTCAACACACCGTCCAAGAATTGGTCTGGATTGGTGTGTTGAGGGTCACAGGGTTTACTAGAAAAGGAGGTGTTCATGGGGTTCCCTTGGCATGTTTCCCTTTCAGGTTATGTCCTGATGGGCATGGCTTTACTGGGTACAGGAGGTAGGGCTGAGGCTCAGATGGTTTCTCCGTCTGACTTTCCCTCACGATCATTGGTCGCCCAACTTCCTATATCTGATAGGGAATCAGAAACCCTGATCATAGTCGCTCTCCCTGTTCCCTCCATTTCTGAACAAGATGGGAACCTCTTTTTTACTCCCACGTCAACCCAGGGATCTTCCTCAAGTTCTTTAGAAGAGGATATCCCTGTTTTGGATGAGACTCTGGTGGAAGGCAGCGCTCCACAAGACTTTGAGGATCCCTTTGAAGATCCATTTTCTGAGGGGGACGAGGAAGAAATCAATGATCCGTGGGAAGGTTTTAACTCTTCGATGTTTACCTTTAATTATAACATGGATCGATATTTTTTTAAGCCAATTGCCTCGGGGTATAATTGGTTTATGCCACCAGATGCTCAAGATTCGATTGGCAATGCTTTTCATAATGCCGCCATCGTTCCCCGGCTGATGAATAATATTTTTCAAGGAAAAATGGACGTTGCCTATATTGAACTGAAACGGTTTTTCCTGAATACGACCATTGGCGTTGGCGGGTTTTTTGATGTTGCCAAATATATGTTTGATACCGAAGCTCCAGAAGCAGAGGATACGGGTCAAACCTTAGCCGTGTATGGGGTAGATTCTGGCCCCTATTTGGTATTGCCAATTTTAGGGCCGACGACGGTTCGTGATGGGTTTGGTCAGTTGGGAGATGCGCTTTTGAGTCCCATCAATTACTTTGTGCCCTTTGTTCCCAATATTTCGCAACGTGCCGGTAACCTGACGAATGAACGGTCTCGCAATTTAGATTTTTTTGAGGGTTTGGAAGAATCAACACTCGATCTGTACGGGGCGGTCAGATCGGGATATTTTGAACGGAGAAGCAAGGATATCAATGAATAAGAAAAGTGAAAGCCCCGTTTTTTCCTTGGGTGAATGGGGTTGGGGTTGAGGCCCAACATGTATTCGCGGACAGGCCCATTCCTGGAAAAACCCATGTGATAACTAGGGTTTCCTGAAAATCACTCACGTGACAGGCATCAGGTCTTCCGAGAACCACACAACTTTCCTAGGCTCCTGTCTTTCCCTTAAGACCTTTTTCTCGTGTTGCCCCACCTCCTGTTCCCACCCAATTGTTTCTGACCCAATTGAAAAGTCTGGCAGGAGTGTTTCTCATACTTCGTCGCTCGTGGCTCGTTGCTTGATAAAAAGACGTCTAAGGGTCCTAGAACCCGAGCGACATTCTTGTCTTCACTAGCGACCAGCAACGGGCAACTAGTTTCTCTTTTTATGCGACCTCTCCCGACGGGCCCTTTCGTATCGCCCTCATGCTTGTGATGGTTCATGGTAGTTGCTCAGCCGGGATTGGCGCTCTAAAATTTTTGAATTGTTTAACAGAATCGTCATAAACCCTGAAGGTGACTTCTCAAGAGGTGTATAATGTTTCAGGAAGAAAAAGTGTTTAATCTTCGTTTTAGTCTCGAGGCCCAGTTTTCAGAGGAGTATGATGGGGATGAAGATTCCTATGGATGGGTTCATGATTGGGAAGCACGAGTCAAACCTGATCTTATCAAAGCGATTTTTTCTTCATTGCGAAAATATCCCGCCTGGAAGGCGCATATTAGAAACCGTGGTCTGGATTCTACACATGAAATCGAAATTGCTTTGGTGAAATCGTATTCACCCCAATCAGAATAAAGATTTATCTTGGAGGCGATGGTGGGTGTGAGGTAGGTTGACCATTCTATGAATATAATCCCACCGACCATTCTGGTGTGTTTTATCTGTCTTGTCCCCATGGCGGCCGAGGCTCAAAATTTTATCATGAATCCCACGATTCCGGTCTCAGTGGGTCGAAACCCCGAATCGCTTACCCGTGGAGACTTTAATCGTGATGGGTCGGATGACTTGGCCATTGTGAATAGTGGGTCTGATGACATTACCATTTTATTGGGCAATGGCAATGGGACCTTTCAGGCAGGATATTCTATTGGAGTGGGAGAGAGTCCCATGTGTGTGGTAACCGGTGATATGAATGGGGATCACAAGTTGGATCTTGTGGTGGCGGCTAGTGGGTCGGATACGGTGTTCCTGCTTCTAGGGAAAGGAAATGGGTGGTTTCATCCACCAAAAGCCTACTCTGCGGGGAAAGGGCCCACTTTTTTATCCTTAATGGACATGGATGGAGATGGTGATTTGGATGTCTTTGTCGTCAACAGTGGACGGTTTGGGCATTACACGCCGTTTAGCCTTTCACTCAATTGGAACAATGGGGAGGGAAATTTACAGAGAGTCACTCATTTTGATGATTGGGGGGAAGATGGGATGTTTCCTACGGGTGTCTATCCCCATGATTTTAACCATGATGGATTTTCAGATGTTGCGGTGACCTGGAGCCAACCCAGTTGGAGGACCCCCAATGGTCTGGTTACCATTATGGAGGGATCCACAACAGGAACTTTTTCCCTGGCTCAAAAAATTTCACCTGGCTTCACCCTCAGTTCCATTAATGGTGCAGATTTGGACAATGACCAGGATATAGATTTAATCGTGACGAGTATGTTTTCCGACGAGTTGTTGGTGTTGCGCCAAGGAGAACAGGGTCAATTCCAGAAAGCCGGCCGGTATAAGGTTGGGTTTAGTCCCCTGGCTTCAGCGATCGAGGATTTAAACCGTGATGGGCTTATGGATATTGTGGTGACCAATCGTGCCTCAAATAGTGTCTCCCTATTAATGGGAGCAGGATCCATGAGCTTTACCTCGTCTAGTCATTTTGCGGTGGGATTAACTCCTACATCACAAATCCTTCAGGATGTTGATCAGGATGGGGCCCCTGATATTATGGTGGCCAATAGTGGTTCGAATAGTGTGTCCGTTTTGTTAACCGGCAGTGCAGGAGTGCCGTCTGTCGTTCTCAGTACAGATTCGTTGAATTTTGGGATTCTAGGTCAAGGTGCTTCGCAGGAAACGAAGACTCTGAGTCTCTCGAATGTGGGTTTAGGTCCACTCATTATTTCGAAGGTGATAGTCAATGGGGATCAGGGTTCTCTGTTTGAGGTGAGCAATCAGGAATGTATAGGGCAGACGTTGGCGACGGGAAAAGTTTGCCACGTGTCTATTACCTTTCAGTCCGGGACCCCTGGTGCGCATTTTGCGGAAATGAAAATATGGGATAATGCTCCTGGTGGCCCAAGAATTGTGACGTTGAGTGGAACGGTAGAAGGTTAACAGCTCATGTTTCCATTCATCTGACGTTTTTTAAACACGTGTTTACCAATCGTTGGGTTTGCGCATGACCCCCTCAAGGACCTGAGAGAAAATAACTTGGACATCTAGCATCCAATCTTCGGGCCATCTTTGAACGGGCCTCAATCGAAACACCCTCAACATAGCTATGCTATACCTCCGGCCTTCCTCAATCGTTCCGTCCAAATCCGACCTAAATCTTGGCGCGATATGGTCCAAGTTATTTTTTCTCAGGTCCTTATCATGATCCTGCTGTGTTTCGCCTTCCCTCACTGTGGACTGGCGGAAGTCGTGAATGAAACGGAGATTGATGAAAAGGTGCGCGAGATTGCCAAAACGCTTCGGTGCACTGTTTGCCAGACCGAAAATATATGGGAGTCCGGCGCGCCCCTGGCCCATCAAATGCGAGATGTCGTTCGGGAACGCGTGATTCAAGGCCAGTCCGCCGATGAAATTCGAGACTACTTTCATAGCCGCTACGGCGATTACATTATGATGGAACCACCCAAGCATGGATTTAACTGGCTCATTTGGTTAGCCCCGTTTCTTTTGTTACTTGGAGGCGGAGCCTTATTATGGAGGGAAATCAAAGGGTGGGTGGCTCGAACTCCCGCGCCGCCGACAAAAACTCCCCCACCTCTTGATGAAGAATCTCGACGTCGAATCGAACAAGAACTGCAGCCATAAAGGTGCCACAGGGAATTATTGTTTAGGCAACTACAGACTTTAGCTCCCTCGCCCCCTCAGAGGGGGAGAGGGTTGGGGTGAGGGGGTCCCCTCATTCACAACAGCGATCTATCGTTAGCCATTCCACACGCAACACCTACCTAGAAAATCTTCATGTCGATCATTTTTCTTATTGCCTGTTTCATCATTCTCCTCGGGGTGATTACTGCCATTTCCTTACCCTTTTGGAAGAAAGATCCTACGACACCGGACCTGATTAGTCAGGAAG
>CAZKRH010000057.1:0-1917 GCA_964555115.1 uncultured Nitrospiraceae bacterium
GCTCTAAATTTCTTGATGGGGTGTTTGTTGCTGGTACACTTGGCGTAACACATTTTCCATGTTGGGCCCTTGATAGGTGATATGGAGAAAACCCGCACCACGATCAAATCCAATGAGTTCCAGGATAATGGTTCCCGAATCTGGAGTCACCCAGAGACTTTGCCATCTAGCGCATTCTTCATGTTGGAGACACAGATAAAACTCATTGTGTGAAAATGATGAGTTAAATCGAGTCTGTTCGATGGACTCAAAGGGATGGCCATATTGAAGGGAGAGTTGTTCTTTATGTTGTCTGAATTCCAGTTTCCCTTGATCCCCTAAAAAGTCTTGAACAATGGGTTTCCCAGCCCAGTGAATCTTGGCCAACCCATGAACATCATCAAAGATAAGGATGGTGGATCCTGTATTAGAGGGGGTGGTGGGTAATTTGGTGGTGCGAATGGCTTGGGCTCGTCCCCAGACAGTCCATTGTTCTTCAAACCGCACGCCCTGTTCCATGAATTCCGTCAAGGGCATGCCCCAGCGAAGGTCAAAGGGGGCGGATGAATGCCGTCCTTTTGCCATGCCAAGGCTCAAAGAGAGGCATAGCATTGCGAGGAATACACATCCGGTTCGCAGGGTAGAGTGTCTTATTTTTTTCATTTCAAAGGGGGATCTCACGGTGTCACATTTTTTATCGTGGGGGGCGACCCATGGTAGGTGGGGATTCCCCGCCGGTCCCTGCGGTTTTTACTGTTGATGTTCTCAAAATTGAGGGTAAGTTTAGAAGGGTAAAAAGGGAAATACGGAGATTCGCGTATGGTGGTAGCTGTCAAGAATGGGGATGATGGAGTATGTCCGCAAGGAACATGATGGGAAAGGTCATTTCGGCCGTTGAAGCGGGTGATGGGGACGGGAAGAAGTGTTCCATCATGCGGGGTGTTCTTTCGAACCTATTTCAGGTCACCACAACAAGGGGGGGAGTCTCCGACTCCTAAAATTTCTTTATGGCACGTTTGTTATATGTCGAAGCCAATCTGGGAAAAGAACGTTCCACTTCCATGTCTAGCGTGGGAAAAACTTTTTTAGAGGCTTATCAAGAGAATCATCCCAATGACCAACTCGAGACCCTTGATGTCTGGAATACCAATCTTGTCGAGATGGATGAGGCGATGTTGAATGCCAGTTTTGCCATTATTCATCGTCTTAACCATACCCCGGAAGAAGCAGAATCCTGGGAGAAAGTGGTGCGATTGGTTGATCAATTTAAGTCGGCAGATAAGTTTCTCTTTAGTGTGCCCATGTGGCATATGGGCATTCCCTATAAATTAAAACATTATTTGGATCTCCTGATTCATCCTGGGCAGACTTTTCAATATGCCAATGGTGAGCGCCCCAAGGGCCTGATTACGGGAAAACCTGCTGCGGTGATTTATTCACGATTTGATGGGTATCGCAATGGGACCGGACTCGAAAATTTTGATAGTCAAAAACGATTTATGGAGCAAGCTCTTGGTCTGATTGGATTTACACGCATTCATTCTATCGTGGTGGTGGAATCCCCTCCAGGTTCCTTAACAAGTTCAGACCCCGAAAATTCTCAAGCCAAAGATCAAGCTGTTCGGATGGGTGGAAGTTTTTAACATTCTCGGTATGGTCTTGTTCTTTCATGTTCTCCTTTGTTTCTGTTGACGTGGTTTTCGCTGTGAGACGTTGTACTTAAACCTACTGTCCTACAAAAGTTTTCCCTTTCCCTCTACTCATTTTTCTTCCGGCCTATTATTCAAGAAATTTTCACCTTTCCCTTTTGGTCCTGCCGTTTTCTACTGTTAAACAATTTGACGGTGTGGGTTGTGTGAATTGTTGGACCTTCTAGTTTTGTTAGGAATTTCTGTATGCAGATTTTAGTGATTGTTGTTATCTTCTTTTTAGAAGTGT
>CAZKRH010000058.1:0-4020 GCA_964555115.1 uncultured Nitrospiraceae bacterium
CCTTCACGATCCACCCATTCATACAATGTTTCTGTATGGGACTCATGGTCAACCACAATTTCATACAATTGGGCGTGGCGATCACCGACCATGGAATCTCCAATGATGGTTCGACGAATTTCCCCAGGACGATTGACGGAAAACGGCAACACATAGTCTGCACTTAAGGGAACACTCAATACCAACCGTTGCTGGGATAACACATACCACATTTTTTGTTCATCCAGACTGATGATCGTCACACTCGCGTTTCCGAGATCAGTCCTCACCCCTCCTAAGTGTTCAATTCGGTAACGACTTCCTTTAACATAGATCAAGGCTTGTGATGTTTTTCCATGGGTACGCCAGGTCATTCTGGCCGAAAAATCTCGGAGTTGATTCCATTCTCCATTCGATGGACCCGCAGCCAATCCTGACACGGCACCATTCCACACAATCAACACAGAAAACCCGCCACAGATGAGAGCCTGACGAGAACGTGTGAACCACGCCCTCACACAGTGGCTTTGTGTTTCCATGGTTATTGCCGCTCAAGAAAAGGGTCTATATGGAGGGGACGGCCCAAGGCCTCAAGATCAAATCTGGGAGGCCGCATGACCGTATGAGAGGTTCGTCGTCTTTGAGGGGAAGGCAGATCAAAATGAATGGTGAGTGTTTCATTGGGATTCACCACCACGTGTGTCCGAATTTCTTTTTTGACACTGGGATGCCAGGCTCGTACATCATAGGAACCTGGCGGAATGTCCTCAATGACAAATCCCCCCTTGCTATCGGTAAACCCGTAATAAGGATTGTCCACGGCAAAGGCCCAACTTTCCATATAAGCATGAAAGCCACATTGCATCACAAACGTTTTTCGACCTTTATTCAATTGGAATTGTTGGACTAACGATCGACCCGGCTTATGGCCATGCGTCGCATGCAAATCCCTGCGATCGTGCCGAGGGTTAAACGGTAGAGGGGAATTAAATAAAACCCGCGTTCCGTTTTTGCGTGACGTTTCATACGCCTGAATATCATGCATGACAGGATCCATATTCACCACTTCGACACCATGTCCACTTCTGATGACAGTGGTAAAGGGAAGAAACTGACAATTCCGGGCTTCGATTCTTGGAATAGATAATGAGAATGTTTTCCCAACTTTTACGTCTTCTAAGAACACCACCACACCTTGCAAGGCCCCGTCCTCGGCAACAACGAAATCCCGAAGCAACCGCCATCCATGACCATTGGAAATTTTCCCACAATATTCCGGATCAGGATATGTCACGAGATTAAAAGCTTTGGGATCAGGGGGCTTCCCTGAAAGGGTCACACGTCCCTTAATCGTTCCACCATTAGACACCTCAGCAACTTCATACCCAAAGACAGTTGACATCCAACCCAGAACCCCGACAGCCATGACCAGGCTTGGCAAAAGGTGTTTGGTTGAACTGAGAAATCCTTTAGGGTATTTGCAATCTAAGAGATGGAACAATTTCAACCCCTTCTCCTAACAATTCAATTCCAAAATGAGGGTAATCAAGCATCTCATGAACACTTCTTCTACCCTTGGGAGCTTGGTACTCGAAATCCACGGTGACCACCTCCCCGGCCTTTACGGTAATGACACGATTTAAATATTTCTTCATTCCAGCATGCCAAACCTTTACGGTGTATTCTCCCGGGAGAACATTCGTGATTTCAAATTGGCCATCTTCTTTGGTGATCGAATAATAGGGATTAGCTAACACCACTCCCCAAGAAAACATATAGGGATGAAATCCACATTGCATGACGAATATATTCCGCTCTTTCCGTAAATGAATTTTTTCAATCATCGGTTTGCCAGCCATATGTTTATGGCTGTGAAGCAAGCCCAACACCTTATGAAATGGATTCATCGGTAATGGCCGATTAAACAATATCCGAGCCCCTCGCTCCCTCGCCGTTTCATATCCTTGAATATCATGCTCCACGGGATCCATATTGATGACGGTTATTTCCTCACGGTCTTTTAAGACATTCATAAATGGTAAAAAATCGCAGTCTTTGGCATCAATGCGAACTTTAGGCAGGTTAAAGGCTTTCCCTTTTTTGACATCCTCTAACATCACGACGACATCTTTTAGAGATCCTTCAGGGCCAATGATAAAATCTTCAACGATTCTCCATGCGGTTCCAGTCGATATTCGACCACAATACACCGCGTCAGGAATGGTCACTAAATTAAAGGCCATGGCCCTGGGCTTGTCGCCTGCCAGCGTGATAGTCCCTCGAATCGTCCCACCATTTGAAACAGCAACTTCCTCATAGGACCAAGCAAAAGGAACACCTATGACCAACCAGAGGCCACAGATTAAACTTATCACTCTCACATTCATGAAATTTCTCCCCTTCCATCCCTCACCACTCCGGCCTCCCAAGCACATTGCCATACTCTATCACAAAAAAAACGGGGAAGCCGAACATCGGCTTCCCCGCCCTTTTATACTGATATAACGCAGATTCGTCGCGTTATTTAAATGCCACGGGCTTCATTGGGGTTTCCTCTGGGGTAACCACCTTGGCCTCTTGAACGCCAGGTGTGGCACCACTCAAAGAACGAATTCGTGGATCCCCGGGAGGAAGAACACGGAAATACCCCCATTGACCAGACTGTGAATATGGAAGTCGGGCATTACTCCACACGTAATCAGCTGGCATGGCATATGGTCCCCCAGCAGAAGGAATAAAGGCATCAATTCCTTCTGATCCGGCAAACTCTACCACACTAATCAGGTCGGCCCCTTCCATGAACGGTTCAATCGGCCATTCATGTTTTTCAAGACTAAACATCCCATTTTGTTCATTACTGGCACCAAACACGTGAATTCTCACGGGGTCACCAGCATGGGCTTCAATTATTGGCGTGACCGGGTCTTGCGGATCATCCACTTGGCAAGGTTGGAACATCTTTCCAAGCGAACACCCGGCCTCCTCTCGATAGAGGTAGGGTTCAGATCGATAATTCACCCCAATCAACCCGGCCACATTTTGCACATAGGGCATAAAGCTCGTGCCAATGATGTTGTCCTCTTCTTGGAAGTACAGGGCCACATCCCGGTAGTTGGCTCGATTTTCATTTCCTTGAATGGTCCGATCAACAATCACATCGGCCGCCCAACTATTTTTCAACGAAATATCCGCACCAGTTTTAGGATCTCGATATTGTGACCCTTTGGGACCAATCACAATACCACCAAATAAGCCATTTCTGGGGTTCATGGCGATATTCCCAAAGTCCCACACCAACGATTGGGTTTCGCCATTCAGCGGATCCGCATAATAGGTATAGGTCCGACTTCCACCTGGTGCTACAGTTTGATCACCAGGATTATTTCCTAGATTGACCCCCTGAGAATCTTTCGGGTCAAACGCCAAGCCAAAGGCTGAGAACGAGGCTCGGCTCTCTTTCATTTTATTGGTCAGATTGACCTTAATACAGTCCCCAACATTCGCACGAATGGTCAGGGGCATGGGATGGTAATCACCTGACACTTTACTGATTTCTTCTTCAAGCACATAAATCTTCGCATCAGGATTTGCCACTTCAATTTTTCGCTCAAAGTCCACCTCAATGGCTTCTTCAATATTGGGATTGAAGGTCATAGAGGGGAAATCAATAGCCACCACATTGAAGTTTTTCACGGGCGCATCACTTGGACAGAGGGGCAAGCGTTTCTTGATCCCATCAATTTGTCCAAAACCTGAATTGGGCAGGAGTTGAAGATCAGGAACCTGATTTTCCAACACTCGAATGATTCCCCAGGATCCTTCAGAGAATTTCGAATTTCGCCCATTGAAGTACATAAAATCTCCAGGCTGTAAACGTGGACCACCAGCCTGTGGGATCACTAAGTCATATCGTTCCGCAATCCCAATATGAATAGAATTCTTTCTATTGGCATCACCCGCATACCGTTCGGTCAAGAACGTGTGACCAGACACAGTTAACACATTGGTTTCATTCATGGTGACGTCAATCAAACGAATAAC
>CAZKRH010000059.1:0-18196 GCA_964555115.1 uncultured Nitrospiraceae bacterium
AACGTGACAGAACAGGAAGGAATAAAGGCTAATTACACCATGAGAGGGGAATTGTCGAAAACAGAAAAAATGAAAAAAGTTGTATGGGAGAATGGGTGAGTCACTATTTAGAAATTCCGCTCACCAACCATGCCGTGACCTTCTCTCATTCAAAATGTGGCAGTAGCCGTAAAAAAGACTCGCGGAGCATTGGGATCTCCGCCTCGAGCCGTGACGGCACCAGCCAAGGGTTGAGCCAATTCGATATATCCAGAAATGTTACTCGTCGCGTTCGCTCGCAACCCAATTCCTACGGAATCTAACGTCTCATTTGAATTCGTACCTGGAGGATCGCTTCGATTCCAGACCGCGCCAACATCATAATACGCATAGACTTGATAGGCTTGAAAAAATGACTGATTCCTAGTCCACCCATATTGGATTTCAACTTTGGCCGCCACCCCTGAGTCGCCTAATCTTTCCGAAGGATCATACCCTCGAACATATTGCGCGCCACCAACGCCAAACTCTCTTGAAGCGAGCAACGGATCAAACGCATATTGCCAAATCATTCCCAACAGGCCTGACCAATCTGCCCCCAATTGTTGAAGACGAGTCATGGTCCCGGATAAGGCCGTGAAATTACTTTTTCCATTGGCCCGGGACAGATTCGCCGAACCGCTTTTCGTGGCATTAAAAATATTCAGCCCCTGCTGAATGCCCAATCCAACCCGATTCGTTCCCCTAAACCGATCGAGATAATCAAACACACCATCGACTCGAAAAACACGAATCCGATCCCGGGTCAATATCGAACTCCCAAAAAAGAGATCCGTGTCATTATCTTGAAAAAGAAATGAAGTCGAACCCCAAACACTCGACCGCCGACCACGGAGAAAGGGATGAGACAGAATCACTTGAAACCCTTGGCTTTCACTTTCTACTCCCAATCCCGCTAACGTTCCTCTCGATTCAGGTTCTGACCAACTAAATGACCCCGTCACACCCAATTGCGTCCCTTCACTCCCTAACCCAATCCTCATACTGACATCAAAAAATAGCAGTTCCTCCAAAGACAGCGGAGTCGTAGCAATTCGAACACTCGTTTGTTCATAGGCCCCAAAGAGGGAATTGAGTTGAACCCCCACCAACGCTTGAACAGGACCAATAAAATCATTACTCCGATTATTAATTTCCCCTATGATGTTGGAAGGCTGATGATTGAGCACAATAGTCAAATCGGAGGCCCCCGGTTGATCAGCCGAAGGCCGTAACACTGACTGAAGGGTGACACCCGGTAAATCTTGGATCAACAGGAGATACCGCTCCAACACCTCTGAGGTCAGAGGTCGCACGGAAGAGAGTTTTCTTGCAAAACCTTCTAGGACTCGTTCGGACCCCCCAATTTCTCCCTCAATGATCACGCGATGAATAAACCCTTCAAGCACCCTCAACACAACCTGCCCTTCAGAAATCCGTTGGGCAGGAACAATCACGCGACTTAAAATATACCCTTTACCCCGATAGTGATTCGTCATCGCCGCCGCTATTCCATATAAATCAGCGAGCGAAATCTTTTGTCCCAGGGAATCCTCCCAAAAAGAACGAAGTTCCTCATTCGAGAAAACCGTATTCCCCTCAACAGACAAATGTTGCAAGTGGAACTCAACGGTTTCAGCCTCTTCTGGAATCAAAGGCCGATCTGGCTCAATGTGAATAGGGGGATCTTCAGGGAACGGAAGAGAAGGAGGTGGAAAGCGTTTTTGAAGCCTCCCAGGTTCTGTTGATCCAGGGAGGGAGGGAGGACTCATTTGTCCCCACCCGACTCCTTCGAAACACAAGACACCGATACACACGAGTACTGCCTGGAGAATGACCCTAAAGGGAAAGACCATCTGCCCCATGTCCATCAAAGGGGTTCGTCTAACCCAGGAATACAATGCGACTTTCATAAGAAATTTAGGCTGATGGCCCTAATAGGCAGATAAGGGACAATGGGTTTCAGATCAAAGAAGTCCACCAATCCCAAGAGCATCCCAGGTTTTTTAAGGTCAAAAAACGATCTCATAGGCTCCCCACTTGTCCAACAGATCATTTCTTCAAGAATTTGAGATCGCTTGTCAAAAAACTTCTTATTTCTACAACAATGGCAGGGAATATGCTAGGGATTTTTCATCGAGAAACGACAAACCATGTGATCTATAGAAATTTGGCAATGCTCACCAAATACTGAGAATACTAGTAAGACAAGACTGACCCTCAAACTCATACTGAACAAGAAAGAAAGAACTTCTTCTGTCGGAAATACCAAGACGCATTTCTGGTTTTCCTGACAACCTGGTATAATTGAAAGCAATCACTCTGATTGACGAGAGATTGCATGTCAGAACGTATTCGATTTGGACTGATTGGATTGGGACGCCATGGCCTCCGCTATGCCACTCATCTTTTAGATCCAAATCCTTTCGCAGCATTAACCGCCGTCTGCAGACAAGATGTGCAAAGAGGGCAAGAATTTGCTCAGACCCATAACCTGCAATATTTCCCAAACCCCCGTGATCTCATTCACCATGCCCAAGTAGATGCCGTCATTCTCGTGATCCCACCTGAAGCTGTCCTTCCCCTGGCACTAGAAGCCATCCAATCCCGCAAGCCCTTGATTGTAGAAAAACCTCTGTCTACCAACAGCTCTCAGGCAAGGGAAATTGTGGAAGCCGCCCGAGCGCACCACGTTCCTTTAATGACCGCCCAAACACTGAGACTCGACCCACTCATTGGACAAATGAAACAATCGGGAGGAGAGGTGGGGGCATGGAAATATCTGGTGTTGACTCAACGGCTGGAATCTCAACCACTAGAGAAACCCAGGACACACTCGTTATACAAAGGAGCTCTACTCCACATTGGAGTACACCTGATTGACCTCGTTCGGTACCTAACTGACCAAGAGATCCACAAAGTACGATGTGAGCTAGATCAGACGTCTTCTCAAGAGCCCGAAGGAAGAGCCTTGATAAGTGTCGTCACCCAAATGGGACTCCCTTGCCTGTTGGATATATCACGAGTCAGCCCCACACGAGTGACACGGGCAGAAATCATTGGAGACAGGGGCCAATTGATTGGGGATTGGACAAAACGGGAACTTTCTCTTCTCACCCCAGACCATACGCCCAAAATCGAATCCTTACCGCCCGCTCAGACTATTCCTCTGGTGATTTCTGGATTTGTGAGGGCACTGCAAGAGAACACACCCATGCCTATAACCGGAACAGATGGATTACGAGCTGTGGAAATAGTAGACGCCTGTTATGAATCCGCGGAAAAGGATCAGTGGGTATTTCTGAACCCTACCTCAAGCTAGCAGGATGTTTAAAAAGGTCTGTTTAACAAGGCCCTAGTTATAGAAAATGTGTGACTGGTCGATAGTCTCTAGTTGCTCGGGACAAATAGGACAGTCAAGATTCTAAAATACGAGCGACTAGCAACGAGCGACCTACCCAGAGAACGCCGCTGGCGGACTTTTTCAACATCCTACCTACCCCCCCCAGCATTTCTCGACGCTTCAATCGAAAAACATCATGGATATCCCGATTTAATCGAATAAAACGCTGTCGAGCCTGATCAAAGACCACTTGAATTTCATAAAGATCTTCACGAGTCACATTAAAGACCTTCAACCCTTTTGCAAGCTGGAGATCAGACCACGTGTTCGGATATCCCGTATAAAGGACTATGGCTTCTAGCACTTCAGAGTTCCATCCTATGGAATAAAAATTCGATTCAACTGAAGTCGCCCTATCAAAAAAATAGGACCTCAGTGCCTGTGAAAAAAACTTTCGAACCGCAGGATTCTGACTTTTCAGAAATGCAGATTGAGATTGAATTAGAGCATGAACCAATCGCGTGGCCTCCGATGAACCCTCGGGTGGAAGAACCTGCGCTTCATCGAAAACCGCTAACAAGGCCATAATAGAACCTATCTGTTGAGGTGAAGTCCTGGAGGATATTCTTTGGACTTCTTTAAGAATATCCTCAGAACCCTTTATTGAGGGGAAAACAGAGTGAGGACCTGGGAACCATCCTCGCACCTTCATGGGTAGGGACAAGGTGGTATAGGAAAAAGATGGTGGTTCAATGCTTCCTAGCGTAGTAGAAGCTTTATCAAAGGGAACAAGACACATGCAAAACAAAATAAAAAATAGGGTCATTAATTTTTCTCAACGTTTAGATGGCACACACAGATGTGTAGACATGCTCCAAAACATCCAAAGTTGGTTGATAATCACAAAACCGGCTGCCTATAATTTTCATCATTTTTCTCTACAACCTCGGCATTCCAACTGTCTGTAATTTGAATCCATTCAGTAGCGCAATACAGCAAAAAAAAAGAAACGACTCATACAACCTGGTTATGAATGCATAAGATATGCAAGGCACCAACAGTCTGGAATGAGTATTCATTAATTCCCAGAGAGGTAATCGTTCAATGCTAGCCAAAGTGCTGAGTGCAGGACTACTTGGGTTACAGGGGTATCTCGTTGAGGTGGAGGTCGATATTGGAGGAGGACTACCCCAATTTTCTATTGTTGGCCTTCCTGATGCTACCGTCAGGGAAAGTCGAGATCGGGTCCGGGCAGCTTTAAAGAATACTGGGTTTTCCTTCCCGCCTAAAAAAATTACCGTCAATCTAGCACCTGCAGGGATCAAAAAGGAAGGGGCCAGATTAGACCTGGCCATCGCAATAGCCATTCTCCTGGCCGAGCAGATCCTCACCCCGGAAATGACCAAGGGGTTTGTATTTGTCGGGGAACTTTCCCTTGATGGACGCGTCAAGTTTATTCATGGAGCCTTATCGATTGCCATGGCTTGTCGACATGCCAACCCGATCATCGTACCGTTAGACAATGCCCAAGAAGCCGCTGTCGTTCATGACACCACCGTCTTTGGCGTTCAAACACTCCCGGAGGTCGTCGAGTTTCTTCAGGGACATCTATCGTTACCCCCAACCAGTTCAAATTGGCCAGAACTCGCCAGCCTATCACCAGAATTTGAGGAAGATTTCTCTGACGTGAAGGGACAATTCCAAGCCAAACGCGCGTTGGAGGTAGCGGCAGCTGGAGGCCATAACGTCTTGATGATCGGCCCTCCGGGATCTGGAAAAACCATGCTCGCCCAAAGACTGCCGAGTATCCTTCCTCCCCTCACTCACGAGGAAATGCTTGAATCTTCCCAAGTGCATAGTGTGGTAGGAAAATTACCACCAGGCCAACCGTTATTGACGTCACGACCCTTTCGGGCTCCCCATCACTCCATTTCAGAAGCTGGCCTAATCGGAGGAGGCACCCTACCTCGGCCGGGTGAAGTCTCGTTGGCCCATCACGGCATCCTTTTTTTAGACGAGGTGCTTGAATTTAAGCGACCAATCTTGGACAGCCTACGTCAACCCTTGGAGGAGGGACGAGTCACCATCACGCGGGCTCAGGCCTCTATCCAATATCCCGCCAATAATATGTTGGTCGCGGCCATGAATCCGTGTCCCTGTGGTTTCCATGGAGACCGTACTCGAGAATGCCTCTGTACGCCCTACCAAATCCAACGATATCGGGCTCGCCTATCAGGACCGTTATTGGATCGCCTCGATCTCCACTTAGAAGTCCCAGCTGTCCCCGTGACCGACCTCAGTACCGCAACCCCACAAGAACCCTCCAAAACCATCAAGGAAAGAGTCGTGGCTGCCCGAGCGAGGCAATCGCTGAGGTTTCTCAAGGATCGGATTTTTTGTAATGCCCAACAAAAGCCTCGCCATATCAAAAAATATTGTGCCTTAGATACCTCAAGCCAGAATTTGCTGAATCAGGCTGTCAAACAACTTGGGCTTTCTGCCCGAGCCTATGGCCGAATTCTCCGCGTTGCACGAACCATGGCAGATTTGGCAGACTCAGGAGATATTACGGCCACTCACATAGCCGAAGCCATTCAATATAGGAGCCTTGATCGCCCCATTATTCCTTAGGAGGCTGTCCGAGTTTTGATGATCTATTGCGGTTGCATTGGATTTGGACAGATTTTCCGATCCTTTTTGTTAAATAGTGCCCGCTATTCGCCTCAAACGATCGAAAAATCTGCCTCAAACCAACACAACCTCATGACGATCCCTAATCTCGGACAACCTCCTTAAGTGATTGTTGAAAAAAATCGCCAGCGGCGTTCTCAGAGTTAGTCGCTTGTTGTTCGTTACTAGTCGCTAGTATTTTAGGAACTTGACCATCCTTTTTTCCCTAGCAACCAGAGACGAGCGACAAATACCCGCGTTTTTAATAAATATGGCCTTGCCCGCGGCCAGAGGCATCTTGGCGCTCCGGGATTGCACGGGTGAGAAAGTGGCCTTTTTGAACCGTCACCAAGTGCCTGTGACAAAATAGCTTTGATACAATCGCGCCCAGATTTTGGTCGGATTTGGACGGGACGAATGAGAAAAAGCCGAGGCATAGGACAGCTATGGTGAGGTTTTATCGATTGAGACCCGTTCAAAGATGGCCAGAAGATGGGATGCGAGATGTCAAAGTTATTTTGTCACAGGTACTAAGTTGAAATCCCATGGCCTCCTTAAAAATATTTGGCTGGTGGTTTATGTTAGGAGCTCTTATGGCCTTCTCGGTCATTCTGATTCAAGGTGGGATCCGCGATATCTCAGAAACAGGGGTGTCTATTTGGGATATTCACCTTTTGGAACTCGTCACTCCTATTTTAGGTGGAGGCCTGCTAGGAGGATGTATTGCACTTATTTTAGATAGGGTTCGAAAATCCGAATAATTCAAACCCTAAAAAATAAACCAGGCTAGTCCCCTGGGCTTTTGTTGACAACCTGCCCTGGGCTTAAACATGTAAAAACAAAAGCCAAGAACAATATGTTGTTGACCTCAGGAAAATCGAAAGGAGCTTAGAGCGAATGGATATTAAAATTGGACCCCATGTGTTCCGAAACACAGACGGAACGATCGAAATCGAGGGAGTGCCCCAACTAGAACTAACCCAAAAACAACCTGGTGGTCCATTGCAACTGGATTTTGCCATTTTTGACTCAATTGGAAAAATGCCGGGAAAAGTGGTGAATAGTTCCTTAGCCATGAATGAACAACGCGCGTATAGGTTAGAAAAGGAACCCACCAGTCTTAAAGTGACAAAAACAGAGACAGGAGAGGAAGTTCTTGTGTTAGATTGGAAGGAAGACACCCTGGTGAAAATCCCCAAAGGCCAATTTTATACCCTGAAGGGGCATTTCTTACGGATTACTCCCCTAGAACTTTCCGTCGATAAAACCACAGTAAAGGAGGGAGAGACAGATATGAAGGGAAAACCCGCAACGATAGGGTAATGTCGGACAAAAAAAATCTTAAACAGGAAAAATACCAGTGCAATTAAATTTCTGCTGCCGGCGCACTTTGGGTCCCCTCACATACCGCACAAGCCCGACTGGGAACCTCAGCGTTGGGACTGGCCATACCCAACGCAAACTTTAGATCTAACGCGACAACATCAGATCCCTGATATGTCCATAATCGACCACATTCCGGGCAACAATACCATTGGGTATATCCAGGCCATTCTCGATCTCGTATCGCCACCATTTACCCCATTTCCTGCATGAACTTTAGGAAGCAGAATCCTTCCAGACGGATTTCACCTTCGATTCCAATGTTTCCAGCCATTCTTCAAAAGGAATGGTCGCATCAACGATTATTTCAAGTTTCCCATTGGGCAACAATTTGACCTGGCCAGGAGTTTCAGGAGTAAGAGGGATCTCAACCCATTCCCGGTTAATCTCCAATCCATCCGTCAATTCTAAAACTCGGCTAATCTGTTGGAAAGAAACGGCATCTAACATTGGAAATCCTCATCAACACAATCATACATGTCTAAAAAGCCTCCCCAAGAAAAAGTATGGTAAAAGTCTCTCAAAATATCTGTCAACCCAACACCATTTTCCAGGGCAAGGGGGTACAAAAAACCTATGGAGCTTGGGCATCTCAACGTGATCTTCCTAAGATGAACTCGCCAAGACTCGCCCCATGATATGCGATGCCTTTTCCATATCCTCACCGGTCACATCCATATGGGTCACGGCTCGGAAGACGTGATCCCCCATCGCATTGAGCAGCACACCTGCCTCCTGAAACGCAAGAAGCAGATCGGAGGTGGACCGATCAGTTCCCACCACTTCAAACCGAACAATATTGGTTTCCACATGATCGGGATCGATATACACGGTAGGAATTTGTTGCAATTGGAAGGCTAAATCTTTGGCATGACTATGATCATCTTGCAGCCGATCAATGTTATGTTCAAGGGCATATATCCCTGCAGCCGCCAAAATCCCTACCTGACGCATCCCGCCCCCAAAGACTTTTCGCAGGCGCCGAAGTTTATGAATACGTTCCTGGGTTGAGACAATGATCGAGCCAACTGGAGCACCCAATCCCTTTGTGAGACAAAAAGATACCGTATCAAAAGGTCCTGCGTACACAGATGCCTTAATTCCAGTGGCAACAACAGCATTGAAAAGGCGCGCGCCATCGAGATGCAAAGCCATGTGATATTTTCGTCCCAGTTCCGCGAGTTGTTCCAAAGTCGACAAAGGATAGATGGTTCCCCCTCCCGCATTGTGGGTTTGCTCCAAACATAAAAGGGTCGTCGGAGGATTGTGGACATTTTCGGGACGAATGGCACCAGCCACCTTATCCACAGAAAGAATTCCCTGCGATCCCGCCACACAAGACAACTGAACTTGCGAAAGGGAAGAAGCCGACCCACCTTCATATAGAATGAGATGGGAAGTTTCTTCAACAAGGACTTCATCACCTGCCCGAGTATGAACCCGAAGACAAAGTTGATTTGCCATGACCCCCGTGGGGACAAACAACCCCGCTTCTTTTCCTAACAAGCGAGCAGCTGTGGACTCTAATTGATTGACGGTAGGATCTTCCCCATACACATCATCTCCGACAAGGGCAGTACTCATCGCTTCTCTCATGGCAAGCGAGGGTTTGGTGACCGTATCACTGCGTAAATCAATCATGATTCTCCACACATCTTTCTGGCTTAAGTTTCTTTATGTCCGTTTTATGTCCGTTTAGAGAAGGCTCTAGAGTCTATTGTAAAAAACCCCGGATGCCGAAACAAGGATGGGACCACCGTCAGATAGAAGGAATTCGCATTTCTTTATGAAAACACTTCTTGTCACTGGAGGCACCGGGTTCCTGGGGCAATCCCTTCTTCGGCTAGCCCAAGGATGGACCCTTCATGCAACCTTTTGTGAAACGGTACCTCCATCCCATTCGGAGGTCACCTTTCACCGATGTGACCTCCGAGTAAAAAGTGAAGTCAAACAGCTTATTCACACATCCCAACCAGACGTCATCATCCATACCGCCTGTTCCAATCGAGGATCCCATGGTTTAGAAGCCATCCATTCTGCAGGGGAAAATCTAGCTCAAGAAAGTAAAGCGGGAAATATTCCGCTTATTCACCTGTCCACCGACATGGTGTTTGATGGAACATTGTCTCCTTATTCAGAAGATGCCTCTCCAAAACCTTTGACCGCTTACGGGAGCATAAAGGCCAAAACCGAAAACACCATTCAATCGCTGGCACCTCACAGTTTAATCATTCGAACATCACTCCTATACGGAGTCCATCCCAATGATCACGTGACCAATTGGCTCTTGGATTCCATTCAACAGGGAAAATCATTACACCTGTTTACCGATGAAATTCGCTGTCCTATTTGGGTAGACAACCTTTCAGCCGCTCTGTTAGAACTTGCCGACTCGCCACAGAATGGCATTCTTCATATCGCAGGACCTGTGGCCCTTTCACGATGGGATTGGGGACAAATGATGTTAAAGGTGTTTCACATGGAAAACCACCCATTCATTGTACCAGGAACCATCCATGAAACGGGAATGGTAAGGCCCACGAATTTAACAATGAATATTCACAAAGCCCAACAGGTCCTTCAGACCGCCTTATCAGCCCCCGGTGATGTTCTAGGTCGTTTACTGAGCGATCGTTAAGCCCAAAGGGGTCAATACCTGATTAATTTGTGTTTCCGTGATAGGCCCCTGACGGAGGAGACGCACCTCTCCTACCAATGATAAAATTGTGGATGGCATTCCCCCCGGTGCTTCTCCACCATCCAGAATGAGATCAACTTGAGGTTCAAATAATTGTTGTACCTCCTTAGCTGTCCGAGCGGGTAGTGCTCCGGTGTGATTGGCACTCGTTCCGGTCAGAGGTCCCACTTCTTGTAAAAGAGCACATAACCGCCTGTCCCCAGGTTGGCGAATCCCAATAGTGTGAATCCCCCCAGTCAATTCTTCGGGAAGATGCGGAGAGGCTGGAAAAACAAGAGTTAAGGGTCCGGGCCAATAGGCTTGTATTAAAAGAGTCGCGGCTGGGGGAATATCAGAAGTTAATTGCGAAAGTTCTGCCCTTTCTCCAATGAGAACCAACAGAGGCTTTTCAGCAGGGAGTTGTTTAATGGCACGAAGGCGACGGAGACTACGAGTATTGTCAATCGGCGCCGACAGGGCATAAAAACTTTCTGTCGGGACGGATAGCACACCATCTTGTGCCAAACAACTGTGAATTTCTTGTAAGAGGGAGGGAGAAAGATCTTCGGAAAAATGACAAATGGTGGACATCAGTGCAGAAACTTCGCCAGTTCAGCCTACTCGTAAAGCCCGAGCCGCAATATCTGTTCGATAATGTTTCCCAGGAAACTCGATTTTCCCTGCCAAACGATAGGCCTGAGATTGAGCGGAAGAAAAGTCCGTCCCCACACCTGTCAGCCCTAACACTCTCCCCCCGGATGTCACAATATGTTGATCCTTCCACGTCGTTCCGGCATGAAACACGATCGCGGATTCATCGGATGTCTCCTCGTTCAAGCCTGAAATAGGAAGACCGGTAGGATAGGCATTGGGGTATCCTTCGGACGTTAACACCACACACACACTCGCTCCCTCATGCCACTCCAAAGTAATTTGATCTAACCGATGATGAATCACCGCTTCCAACACATCCACCAAGTCCGTTTTCAGAAGTGGGAGTACCACCTGAGTCTCTGGGTCGCCAAACCGAGCATTAAACTCCAACACGTAAGGATTTCCTTGTTGAATCATGAGCCCCGCATACAACACCCCATAAAATGGGCTGCCTACACGGGACAATCCTTCTATGGCTGGATAAAACACTTCATCCAAAATTCGATCCAATAATCCAGGAGTCAGAAGAGGAGCAGGACAATAAGCCCCCATCCCACCGGTATTCGGACCAGTGTCCCCATCTCCCACCCGCTTATGGTCCTGGGCCGCCAACATAGGAATCACCGTTTTGCCATCGGCAAAAGCCATGACGGTCAATTCTTCTCCCTCAACAAAATCTTCAATAAGCACTTGAGCACCAGCTGAACCAAAGCGCCGCTGAGTCATCATTTCATTGACGGTCTCCTGAGCTTCCTCTCGGGAATCGGTAATAATGACTCCCTTACCTTGGGCCAAACCATTGGCCTTCACTACAAAGGGTGGTTCATGATTTTGCAGATAGGTGAGAGCCAAATCAGCAGAAGTAAAGGTGTGAGCTTGGGGAGTGGGAATACCCTGCCGGACCATCATTTCTTTGGCAAAACTTTTACTGGACTCAATCCTGGCCGCATTTCGGGTTGGCCCAAAAATTTTGAGTTTCGCTCGACGAAATTCATCGGCAATTCCAAGATCCAAAGGAGCTTCTGGGCCAACGACGGTCAGATCAATAAGCTCTTGTTGAGCAAACGATTTAAGACCAGATAAATCATCTGGTTGAATAGGGACACACGTAGCCATTTGGCTAATCCCCGCATTTCCCGGAGCACAATAGAGATTTGAGACACGCCGACTTTGAGCCAATTTCCAAATTAAGGCATGTTCCCGCCCACCACTACCAATGACCAGAATGTTCATAAGTTATTTCACAACCATGCACATATTGAGGGCACCTCTAAAAACCGTCCTTTTCCGCGATTGCGGCGTCAGCCACGTGCTCAAATCCTCATGTATTCCAACATACACTGCGGTTTTCCGCGCGTGGCTTCCTTAGCATTCACGAAAAATTCCTGGTTTTTAGAGGTACCCTTGAGTAATTCATCATCCTCGAATGGTCAACACATTCTTGCAACACCCAACTCACCCAGTGAGTTTCTTATTGGAAACCTGAAAGAAGCTGTCGCGAAAGGCCCGAAGGAATTGGAAGGAAAACTTTTTCACCAGGGTCAATGGGCCTGTTGAATATTTCACTCACATGGGCACTACATGCTCAACAGGAGACAGGCATCTGCAACTGGAGGGAATGTTCAAAAAAGTCCGTCCAGCAAGGCCGCAACCATTTTGACGCGCGGAGCGTACTCTCCGTACGTGAGCACGAACGCCGCGAAGAGCGGCAAGTCTGTGAGCCCGAAGGTCAGGCAAAAGGGCGAGAACGCTGCTGGCGGCTTTTTTCAACATTCCCTCAATGCCGGAAATGCCGCATGCCTGTCATAATCATCGCCATGTTATGTTCATCCGCTGCTTTAATCACTTCTCCATCCCGAATCGACCCCCCCGGTTGAATAATGGCGGTAATCCCAGCTTTCGCAGCCGCATCAATTCCATCCCGAAAAGGAAAGAACGCATCCGACGCCATCACACAACCCTGAATAGAGAGATTGGCTTTCATTTCGGCTAATTTGACCGAATCGACTCGACTCATCTGTCCGGCCCCAATCCCCACGGTTTGGCCAGGCCTTGCATAAATAATGGCATTGGATTTGACGTGTTTACAGACCTTCCACGCAAAGTCGCAGGCGGCATATTCTTCTTCCGTCGCCTTTCGTTGAGTAGGAACCTGAAGAGCCCGAATATCAGACAACACCCCGAGATCTCGATTTTGAACAATGAGTCCGCCAACTAGTCGTTTCAGATCCAACCCTTCTCGAACAGAAGAATGCAGACTCCCAACCTCTAAGAGACGAAGATCTTTTTTTCTGGTTAACTCTGTTTTAGCTTCGGCAGAAAACCCCGGCGCAATCAAGACTTCCACAAATGTGGACGTCACTTCCTTGGCCATCGCAATGTCAACTTCCCGATTACAGGCAATCACCCCTCCAAAGGCCGATACTGGATCAGTTTCCCGAGCCTTCACATAAGCCTCGACGCCAGACGTTCCAGTGGCAACCCCACACGGATTACTATGCTTAATAATAACGACTCCAAGGTCCTCATATTCCTTGACCAATTCCAAAGCAGAATTGGCATCTAAATAATTGTTATAAGACATCGCTTTTCCATGAAGTTGAGTGGCCCCTGAAATACTTGGCTCCGTGGCCCCACGTTCGCGATAAAACGCTCCCTGCTGATGAGGATTCTCCCCGTATCGTAAAATCTCCGACCGTTGAAACCTGAGCGAAAGGGTCTCAGGAAAGAGTGAGTCCTTAGAATCATCTTGTTGAAGATGGCGCTCCAAATACGAAGCAATAAGATGATCATAATCTGATGTATGACGATACACTTTATAGGCCAATTCACGGCGAAGGGTGAGGGGGACATTCCCGGAGCTGAGGGCATCTAATACTCGAGAATAATCCAAGGGGTCAACAACAACCAAGACATCTTCATGATTTTTTGCCGCAGACCGCAGCATGGAGGGCCCACCAATATCAATATTCTCAATGGCCTCTTCAAAGGTACATCCAGGTTTGGCAATCGTTGATTCAAAGGGGTACAGGTTAACCACCACCACATCAATGGGATCAATGCCTTGTTCTTGCATTTGGGCAACATGTGAATCTACGTTTCTCCGCCCAAGAAGACCCCCATGAATTTTGGGATGAAGAGTTTTGACTCGCCCATCCAAAATTTCTGGCGACCCAGTGTACGAGGATACATCCATCACCGTAAGACCAGCGTCACGCAACGCTTTGGCCGTCCCACCAGTCGAGAGAATGGTCGCTCCGAATCCTGAGAGACCTTTGGCCATGTCCACCACTCCAGACTTATCAGAAACGCTCATCAACGCATGTCGAAGCTCGGCCATCACGATACCCTTTGAAATGAAGAATTGAAAATACTGAGAGAGGGCGAGCTTAACAAATGGATCCCGTCCACATCAACGAAGATCGATGAAACGTTTTCCACTCTCGCGCCTGAAGAAAAATGTGGTATGATGCGCGCCCTATGTCAGACATACCACGTCGAAACAACCTGAGAAATGTCGCCATCATTGCCCATGTCGACCATGGGAAAACGACCTTAGTGGATGCTCTTCTCAAACACACCGGTGCCTACACTTTCAAGGAAGGTGAATCCGGAATTATGGATTCCAATCCCTTAGAAAAAGAACGCGGCATCACCATCTTTTCTAAAAATGCTTCGCTTCAGTACGGAGACATTCAGGTCAATATAGTGGATACCCCAGGGCATGCTGATTTTGGCAGTGAAGTGGAACGAATCCTTCGAATGGTGGATGGCGTCCTGCTCCTGGTTGATGCCGTGGAAGGCCCCATGCCGCAAACCAAATTCGTCCTGAAAAAATCCCTAGAACTTCAACTCAAACCCATTGTCGTCGTGAATAAAATTGACCGACCCACTGCCAGGCCCGACGACGTAGTCAATATGACTTTTGATCTCTTTTGTGAATTGAATGCGTCAGATACACAACTCGATTTCCCCATCGTGTTTACTTCGGCCAAAATGGGGCAAGCCACATTGGATATCACACAACCTGGGGAATCCATGATTCCCCTCCTTGATGCGCTGATCAAACATGTGCCTCCCCCCATCGCCGATGTGACCAAACCCTTTCAAATGCTCGTCACCATTTTGGAATACGATCCATATGTGGGCCGTATGAGCATTGGTCGAATTGTGCATGGGGCCATTCGCATAGGAGAGTCTGTGGCATTGGTCTCGATGGATGGTAAAACGGAACGAGGGAAAGCCTCTAAAATCCTCAAGTACCGAGGGCTTTCCCGAGTAGAAGTTGAATCCGCCGAAGCTGGAGACATTGTTTCGATCGCAGGCATTGACCTTGTCCGTGTGGGCGACACATTAGCTTCTCCCAAAAATCCCATCCCGCTTCAGACGGTAGAAATCGATGAGCCCACGATATCCATGAATTTTTCCCATAATACCAGTCCCCTATCAGGGAAAGATGGAGGCCGTTTTTTGACATCACGTCATATTCGGGAACGTCTCGCTCACGAAGCCATGATGAATGTGGGAATCAAGGTTAAAGAAGTGGATGGCGGGGAACGGTTTAAGGTTTCAGGACGAGGTGAACTGCATTTGGCGATTCTCATTGAAACCATGAGAAGAGAAAGCTTTGAACTCGAAGTGTCTCCTCCCCAAGTCATCTTCAAGGAAGAAAATGGTCAGCGCCTGGAACCTATTGAAGAAGTCCATATTGAAGTGAATACCGAATACCAAGGATCAGTCATCCAGGCCTTGGGAAGTCGACGGGCAGAAATGAAGCACCTGGAGACCACAAACACTGGAACCGTGAAAATGGAATTTCACATTCCTTCACGAGCCCTGTTGGGTTTTCGGAGTGATCTCCTCATGATGAGCCGTGGCACAGGGGTCATGTATCAAACATTTTATGAATACCAACCCTTTAAAGGAAATATTCCCAAACGGTCGAGTGGAGTCCAGATTTCCCAGGGACCCGGAAAAGCCATTCCCTATGCGTTATGGGGTTTACAAGACCGCGGTGAAATCTTTATTCCGCCGGGAGAAGAATTATATGAGGGAATGATTATTGGTGTGAATAATAAGGGCCAAGATTTAGTGGTCAATGCCATCCGTGAGAAAAAACTCACGAATATCCGAGCCTCAGGTGCCGATGATGCCATTCAGTTGACCCCACCTCGGGCACTGACGTTAGAATTTGCTTTGGAATTTATTGAAGGAGATGAACTGGTCGAGGTCAGTCCCAAACATATTCGCCTCAGGAAACGCTATCTCACCGATAACGAACGAAGAGCAGCAGATCGAAAACCTCGGTCATAATTTCCGCCCACCTCACCACCACAGGTTGTTTCAATTTGTCATAGTGGGATCCTGATCCACTACCATTGGATAGGCCACGAGGGGTTGAGTCGGATCTGCCCTAAAGATTCCTTCAGTCCCATTTTCCAATTGTGCAAAAAATGTCACCTGGCCAGCATCGTTAATACTTTGATTAGAAATAATGGGTCCTCCTCCTTTGGCAATCAATTCCCCAAATAAGCGATCACCACGAGCAATAATGGTATCCCGTTGAAGATTTGGGCCGATAAAAAGGCCCTCTTCATCCCAATCTAACAGAGCACTAAACACAATCACTCCATCATTATTCATCGAGTGATGACTAAAAAACTCTTTAAAGGGGCCATGAGTGCTGACGATAGTTTCAGAATTTCCCCCCTCCAATTTCACAATGCGTTTTTCCACCCCAATCTCTTGATCAGTTAACAACGCTTGAACCACCACAACCCCAGCATCATTAATAATTGGCCGACTATACAAAAAGTAGGGGTCGTCACTATTCGAAATCATTTGCGAAGTATGCCCATCACTGGTCCACACTTCATCTCCTACGGAAAAGGCGACGATTCCGTTATTATTGATGGATGGTAACCCTAATTGACTGTGGGCAGATTCAGGAACCTCAATCGGTCGATGAGTTCCCCCCATAAAAATACGTCTCCGCCAATCATTTCCCTCAGAAGGTTTCGCTTTAAAAGCCAAAGTGCCAAAATTGTTAATAGCAATATCGCCCAGTTCTTCGTAGGTGGCACCCGAAAAAAGAAGATCATTGGCCACACTTGGCCCTTGGAAATAGGCCACATTTCCATCATCCAAATGAGTCAGAAAAGCAATTTTTCCATTGCGACTCATGGTTGGATGCCTGGGAAAGTTTTTAAAATCCCCGGTGGTGCTCGCAATTTGTTCAAGCATGTTCCCATCACCAACAAAAATTCCCTGCTCTCCATTCGAAAGATCGGCTCGAAAAATAACGCGCCCCTGATCATCAATGATAGGCGCCCGGTTAAAACTTCGATACACGCCATCCTGGGTATCCGCAATTTTCACGAAGGTAAACCGTTGGAGATCGGTTCCCGAAGAAAATGGAAGTAAGTAAAAACCCGAAACAAGGACCCCCAGGGAAACCGCAAAAAGCAACAATCGAGGGTTCATGTGATGGGTACCCTGAGTTTTATCAATTGCTTGAATGTCAGCCACCTGAAGCTCCTAGGCCATTCTGCCAACCACCAGAACTCTGTTCCATGATTTTCACTACTTCCTTCATGCAGGACGACCTTATGGTTCTCATCCCCGGATCGGGATGAAGAATTGTGTCAGCTAAAGAAATAACTGTTCGAAGGTGAGTCTGTTGATCATCCGAAATGAGACTTGAATTGCTATCCTTATTTCGGCCATGTGGGGAAAGATCTAAAATGTCCCTGTTTCACCACATTCATCTCCCCCATTCAAGCACCATTCATAACCATGAAATCTTAAACTCTTTGAGAATGATGGTCATGACGAATCTGCCCATTTTCTACCATACAACCCATCATTGTCATCCCCAAGAAATAAAAACTCACAAATTGCCAGTCCTACGGGCTCTGGTACTTTGAAAGGTTGGCAGTTAGAGATATCCTTTCTCTACACATCAATCCGAATCGTCTACTCGTTGAAAACGAGGCACGAATATTCCCTCCACTCTGACTTGCTCCATAAACAGATCTTTGGGGCGAACCCAAAGTCCTTGTCTTCCATATAAAGCTTGGTACACCACAAATTCCTCTTCGGTTTCAGAATGGCGAGCACAACCTATGACTTGATATTCCTTCCCTTTGTAATGCCGATATCGGCCTGGACTTATCATGACCACTCCTAGTTGAAATCATAGGAAATGCACAATCACCATCCCCTGTGTGGAAAACGACACTTCTAAGGGTATACGGCTCCCTAAAAGTAGTATATATTATAAATTTTTAAGTACTACCCATTATCACTCAAACTGGAAAAGAGGCATGCCATTTTCTTTAATCGCTGCATTAGCTATTGTATTTTTCGCTGTCGCCTTTTCCCTTCAAAATACAGAGCCGATTACGATACATTTTTTTAGTGAGACGTTTCAGGGTCCACTGGTTCTTCTT
>CAZKRH010000060.1:0-11425 GCA_964555115.1 uncultured Nitrospiraceae bacterium
AGAAGAATGTTTCGTTTATACTTTTCATCCTCTGACGGACATTGGAAAAGGATTGTATGCCTTTCTTTTGAAAGGTCAATGACTTTATCAGATTGATTCTCGCTTGGTTGTTAAACCTAGAAATGGCAGTTGGATCACGAACGTCTGCACAAGCTCTTCATGCACCTAGAGAATTGTAAAAAACTCTGATCACCCAGAAGGTGACCGCAAGTTTTTAAAATTCCCTATGCACATAAATCCCTCGCACAGCTTTTTCGCGCCCAACTGCCGTTTCTAGGTTAAACACGTCGGAGTTGGCTTTGCTCCTGGATCGTTCACAGGACGGAGAACTCTTTCAACTATCATTAATTTAGGAATCTACTCTATTCGGAAGGGTGTTTATCTGGTAGCCATAGCATGCTTAAGGGACCGACGGGCTACGTCAGTCATCCGGGCAGCTTTTGCGACGGCTTTAGAAACGCGGGGGACGACATGTTTATCGAAGACACTGGGAATAATGTAGTCTTCATGTAAGGCGGAGTTGGGAATCACACCAGCTAAGGCTTTGGCGGCGGCGAGAAGCATGGCTTGATTGATCTGGGTGGCACGAACATCCAAGGCCCCTCGAAAGATGCCTGGGAACGCCAACAGGTTATTACTTTGGTTGGGATAATCTGATCGGCCACTCGCATAGATTCGACAATGGTGTAGGGCTTTTTCTGGTGAAATTTCTGGATCAGGATTGGCGAGGGCCAACACGATCGCATCCTTCGCCATTCGATCCAGGTCTGTCGATTCCAAAATGTTCCCGGTCGATAAGCCGATAAAGACATCGGCCCCTTCCATAGCCTCCTGTAAGGTTCCCTGAGGTGCATCATACTTGATTATGGAATAGAGGGGTGGGCGGTCCTTTCCCATCTTATAGCCCGTATGGCGTAACACCAATCCTTTTTTGTCGCACCCATATAAATTTTTGATGCCGGCGGCCAGGAGGAGTTGGGAACAGGCCGTTCCCGCGGCACCCAGTCCATTGACCACGACTTTGATTTGATCCAGACTACGATTCGTGACCTTGAGGGCGTTGATCAATGCAGCCAGAATGACCACGGCTGTGCCATGTTGGTCGTCATGCAGCACAGGGATATCCAACTGTTCCTTTAAGCGTCGTTCAATTTCAAAACAGCGTGGCGCGCCAATATCTTCGAGATTGATGCCTCCAAATCCAGGAGAGATGGCCAGCAGGGTGGCCACAATTTGTTCAGGATCCTGGGTATTTAAACAGATGGGCCATGCATCGACTCCAGCAAACTGTTGAAACAGCATGGCCTTGCCTTCCATGACGGGTAGCGCGGCTTCTGGGCCAAGATTGCCCAACCCTAAGACAGCCGATCCGTCGGTGACCACAGCGACGCTGTTACTTTTACAGGTAAAGGTGTGGACTTTTTGGCGATCGAGGGCAATGGCCTGACAGACCCTCGCGACACCAGGAGTATAGGCCATCGATAAGGTATTGCGGGTTAGAATTTGAAACTTACTGCTGACTTGAATTTTTCCACCCAGGTGCATCATGAAAATCCGGTCTGATGAGGAGAGGACTTTCACATGAGGGAGGTGGTTTAAGCGTTGGAGCACATGTGCCCCATGTGCTTCGCTCTTGGCATCAAAGGTGACATCCCGAATCACCTTTGATTTGGTGACTGACACCATGTCGACGGCGCCAATACTAGCCCCTTCTTCATCTAAGGTTGTGGCAATACTTGCGACCAGGCCCTTGGTATGATCCATTTCCAGTCTGACGGCCATTCGATAATTCGAATAGGGCCCAATATCTTTGGATGTGGACGGTCTCGGTAATCCTCGCTTCCGTCGTTGTTCTTTCATTACTGGTTTCGATTGAATCAAGAGATATTTCCCCTCGGTATTATTGGTTGTCCTCTGAATGTGAGGCGGCTGCTTGGGGAATCATTAAGGCCGTATTCCATCGGTTGGTTGGTCCATGGGTGTCCATCACGACCGAGACCATCACATCCAGGCTATTGTTGGCTTCACCGGAGTAATAGCCGCTTGTTGGGGCAATATCCTGATAGTCCCGACCGATGGCCACGGTGATATACCGTTCATCGCACCGTCGTTGGTGGGTGGGATCGTAGGGGACCCAAATGAGTTGGTTGTGAATGCCCTCGGGTAAGAGGACCTCTATCCAGGCATGCATTTGTCCTTCCCCCGGCAGATACCCGGAAATATAGCGTGCGGGTAAGCCAGCGATGCGACAGAGAGACAACATGACGTGTGCAAAGTCTTGACAGACTCCTGCTCCCCTGGTGAAGGCTTCAGTGGCGGTGGTTCCGACATGGGTGACCCCGGGTTCATAGCGCATGTGGATATGCACTTGATGTAAAAACGAATCTGCCAATTCAGTTTGGGTCAGGCCACGATTTCTCGCGCGATCGGCTAGTTGCATGAGCGGTTTGGTTTGATCCACTAAGCGTGTTAATCGGGTAAATTCAACGGGATCGACGGTACAGTCGGTTTCTTGTGGTGTGGGGCCTTGATAGATCAGGGCTCCGTCTTCGCCATATTGGACTTGTGTTTCCATCCGCATATCAACCGTACAGACCATTTCATCGTCGATTCGCGCATGATCTAATTGCCAGACCAAGTTTCCAAAGGCGTCAGTAAAGTGGCGATAATCCGATGGGGGATCCATGTGCCATCTGAGATCTAAACGGCGTTGACGGCCGTAATGTTGTGGAGGCGCGACTCGCATGGTTGTGCTCACCTGAGAGACGGGTGAGTCATAGCGATAGGTAAATTGGTGGCGGACTGATAAGGTGGCTTTATGGGTTGCCCGACGAGGTTCGGCTTGACGAATGGCTGGACGCCGTCGTTTTTGCGTAGAGGGAATGGGTTGATCGGAGTAGCCGTCGGATCGGAAAAACGTTCGGGCAATTTGATTGGTAATGCGATCAATCTGATCGATGACATCCGTGAGGAAGTGCGAGAGTCCCATTTTGTAGACTTCTTCCAGACTTCCAAACTCGAGGTCTGAGGCAAATTGGCCCGCGAGTCGTTCGGTCTCGCGAACGTCGGCAGATCGAATGCCTGATGAGAGGCGGTGTAGCATCTGTTTGATAAGGTTAGCCGCAAACCGCACGGATCTGGGAAACTTATTGTGAAAGAGGAGAAATTGAACAATTTTTCTGGGGATTAATTGTGACCGATAAAATTTACGATAGGCTTCATAGGCACTTGCCGACTTGAGGATGGCTAAACATTGATGATGTTCTGAAATGCCACTGGGTTCAGGGAGGGCCATCACGAGCACGGGATCATCGAGTAGTCGGGCCATGCGGTTGGCTCGTTCAATGTTTTTCCCGAGCCGGTAAAAATTCCATCCTTCATCATGCAACATGGTGCTGCCCATGACGCCGTCGGCGGTGTAGCACATATGTTGAATGTGAGTGAGAAATCGGTGCGGACTGGGCCACAGATTTTTAGGATGGTGTTCCTTGATATTCAGATGGAAATCATTAATGTGTCCCCAAACTTCGCTGGATAATTGGTCTTGAATGCCGCGAGAGTTGACCCGGGCCAATTGTACAAGATTGAGGATAGAATTGGGGTTTTGTGGGTTCAGGGCCAAAAATTCAAGGACGGCTCTGGTGCTGACCTGGCCGTATAAACTTTCAAAGAGGCTGAGTTCTCCGTTGGCATCTAAATATTCTGTCCAGGTTTGGGCTTGGTCCTCCCAATTCGAAAATTCTAGAAGAAGGTGATAGTTCACATCTGTGAATCGAGCGATATATTCGGCTCGTTCAAAGTATCGCCCAATCCAGAAAAAAGACTCTGCCGTCCGACTTAACATTCGTTACCCTTCTCCATACAGCACCCAGGTGTCTTTACTGCCTCCGCCCTGTGAAGAATTGACCACTAAGGACCCTTCTTCCAAGGCCACACGGGTGAGCCCCCCCAGTGAGATGGACACGTCTTGTCCCCATAAGACAAAGGGGCGAAGGTCCACATGTCGTCCTCCCAGGCCAATGTTGCCATGGACATCGGGGATCGCACAGGGGTGACTGGACAGTGGCACAATGGGTTGGGCGACGTAATCCCGTGGATTGTGGGCAATCCGCTTTTGAAATTCTTCCTGTTCGGCTTTTGTGGATGAGGATCCGATGAGCATGCCGTATCCACCAGACTCGTTCACAGACTTGACGACCAGTTCAGGCATGTGTTCAAACACAAATTGCCGGTCGTCGTCGTCGTAACATAGGTAGGTTTTCACGTTCGGGAGAATCGGAGATTCAGTCAAATAAAAGTCAATCATGGTGGGAACAAACGAGTAAATGGCCTTGTCATCGGCGACTCCGGTCCCGACGCCATTGGCTAACGACACATTCCCGGCGCGGTAGGCTCGCATGAGCCCTGGTACGCCAAGGGCCGAATCGCTGCGAAACACTTCTGGGTCTAAATACGCATCATCCACTCGTCGGTAAATGACATCCACCTGTTGTAGGCCTTGGGTCGTTTTCATATACACTCGGTCGCCTTCCACCACTAAATCTCGCCCTTCGACTAATTCAATACCCATTTGGAGTGACAGGAAGGAATGTTCAAAGTACGCGGAGTTATAGATTCCAGGCGTCAGGAGGACAATGGTTGGATTTTCCCGGGATTCCGGTGCCAGAAACCGTAAGTTTTCCCACAGTTGTGTGGGGTAGTGGTCAACCGGTCTGATTTGCATTTCCGCAAACAGATTGGGAAAGGTTTGTTTCATGACCATTCGGTTTTCGAGGACATACGAGATGCCGGATGGGGTACGAATGTTATCTTCGAGCACGAGGTAGGTGCCTTCCTGATCCCGGACTAAATCAATCCCCGCTATATGGAGAAAAATGTCTTTGGGTGGACGAAATCCCTTGAGGTCGGGGTGAAAGTGTTTTGAGGTTTCCACCAATCGGCGCAGCATGGGGTGGTCTCGAAGGATTTGTTGCGGTCCGTAAATATCCAGGAGAAATTGATTGAGGGCGAGAATGCGTTGACGAAGTCCCGCCTCAATGATTTGCCACTCACTGTTGGGAATGATTCGAGGCAAGAGGTCAAAAGGAAAGACTTGTTCAATTTGCTGGGCATTTCCATAGATCGTAAACGTAATACCTTGTCGAAGAAAGGCTTGGTCCGCCTGCCGTTGTTTGAGATCAAAATCTTGCGGGGTCAGGTGTTGGAGTCGCTCAATTAACTGGCGATAATGCGGTCGAGGTTGATTCGTGGCTTCGAACATTTCATCAAAGCTCGTATCAATTCTATATTGATTGATGAGTTGTCTCATATTGGTCCCCGTTTAGGTAAAGGCCACCCGTTTCCTGTGTGTTTCTGAATGACGCAATCGCCCGTTTCCCTCAAGAGGTTTTCTCGTCGCATCTTTCTACCCTAGGCAGGTGGTGTGCCTGCAAACTCGCCATTTTTGACAAAAAAATCCCTCTCTAAAGAAGGGGGATTGTGTCATGGGGATGAGGGTAGGGCAGTGGTATGTTGTAACCTCTTTCTGGGCTGTTCGGGTTCTTGATTGCTACCCTTTAATTTTACCATTCAGTGGTCTTTTGTTTATGAATATTCTTAGTTGTTTCAGGAAAATACGGTTGTTTGGTGTAGATTTTTTGAAGCGGTTTCAGGCAAGTAAATGCTCATGGAATACTCACATCATATGGCCTAAATATATGAGTGGATGGCCTTACATTTCTGAAAAAGAATCGAGGGAAAGTCTCAAAACCTAAAGTAATGGATTAGGAATGGAGTGGATGAGATCACTCAGGCTAGAGATGTTGGTTATACACAGAAAGGGCAGCGGTGATTCCTTGGGCAGGGGTGAGGGGATAGCGATTCTCGGTCCAAATGGTGTCCAGTATACCTACCAGGTGCAGAACATGTTCACGTTGTGAAGATTCTCCCATGAGTCCTATTCGCCATACCTGTCCTGCCAAGGACCCGAGGCCTCCTCCTACCTCAATATGGTACGTGTTCAGTAAGTGCGCTCGAACAGCCTTGTCATCAACAAAAGGAGGGAGGCGAACACAGGTTAAGGGCGGCAGATGGTGTTTCTGGGCTGGCAGTAAGGCAAACCCAAGGTGTTCGAGTCCCGCTAATAAGGCGGTACTATTCAGTTGATGACGACGATACCGTGCTTCCAACCCTTCTTCTTCCATGATTCGCAGGCATTCCCGTAGGCCATAAATCATGGAGATGGGTGCCGTGTGGTGGTAGGTGCGTTTCTGATCGTTCCAATAATCAGCCACGAGTCCACAATCTAAATACCAACTTTGACAAGGGGTCTTTCTGGACTGAATCACCTGTAAGGCTTGTGGGCTTATGGTCAAGGGAGCAACCCCAGGTGGACAACTCAGGCATTTTTGGGTGGCGCTATAGCAGGCATCGATCCCCCATTGGTCCACCTGAACGGGAAGCCCGCCTAACGAAGTCACCGCATCGACGATGAACAGCGCATGATATTTCCGGCAAAGCGTTCCAAGTTCTTGGATGGGTTGTAAGACACCGGTGGAGGTTTCAGCGTGGACAATGGCAAGGGCCTTGATCTTTCGATGAGATTGAAAGGCTTCCTCTATAGCATCGGTGGGAATGATTTCCCCCCAAGGGCGTTCAATTTGTATGGCTGTTCCCCCGCATCGTTCGATGACCTGAACCATTCGGTTCCCAAAGACTCCATTTACCCCAACAATGACTGAATCGCCTGGTTCGACAAGATTGATGATGGCCATTTCCATGGCGGCTGAGCCAGTTCCCGAAACGGGGATTGTGAAAGCGTTTTGAGTTTGAAATAACCATCGTAAGCTGGCTTGGACTTCATTGAGAATTTTTAAGAATTCGGGATCTAAATGGCCAATAAGAGGCATAGTCATGGCCCGCAAGACCCGAGGATGAACCATACTGGGACCAGGGCCCAGGAGGAGGCGTGAAGGAGGATTGAGCTCATCTAACATCGTCGCATTCCCCTAAAGAATGAATGAGAGTCGCCATTGTAGCGGAAAAAAAAGGAAGGGGCTATGTAACCTGTCTGTGCGGGGAATCTCGGACTGTCTCTGCATTTTCTATAAATCGTGTCTTTAACATTTCGGTCATTCTTGGGTATTGATGGAATTTCTCATACTTGAGGTTGAAAATGACGATAGAACGTTAAGGTATGGTGACTCCCTATCGGGTGTATAGGGGAGGGACACCTATGTGTTTTACAAAAAACTTCGAGGTTCTTTTGTCAGAGATTATATCCTCCACTGAGTCACCGACCCCTTGGCCGGACCCTGGCAATTCTGGAAAGGTGGCTTCACCTGGCCCTCAATTTTCACTGAGTGGAACTCTTATTCTCACGTGTATTTTTCTCTCCTGTTTTGGGTTTTTGATATTTGTGCATTTTGAGACGCCTCGCTTAAGCCGATTCGTCACTCCAGAACACCATTTAAGCCGTGTGGCCAATCAGGTGTTATACCTCAAAAGCGGACTGGCCCACGGACAGGACTGGGAACGTGAATTGAATGAGGCGGTGGCTGGTCAGGGCGGGGAACTGAATCAATTAATTGAGTGGTATAGCGAATTAGAGGTGCGATCTTCTGATCCTCTGGTCAATCTCCACCTCGCTATTCTTAAGGCTGAAAATGGTCAACATGATGCCGTTCAATCAGATATATCCTTGTGGCAAATGAAAGGTCAGGACTTGGTCTTATTTTCTGAGTTGATCCATGCGGCTTACCTTACTCCGGATGAGAAGCCTGATTATGCCCATCTCCAAGCTCGGTTAGCGGAGGCGGTTCCTGACAGTTGGTTTTACTACCAATTGGCTGGGCGATTAGCGGAACGATCCGATGATGAGAAGTTGGGTCGCACTATTCGAGCTGTTCTAGACCAACGTGGTAGTCGGTTGGTGGGTAACAGTAATGTCATTGGATTTTTAGAAGGAGGAGGGTTGGTTGTTGGGGGGATGGCCTTTTTAAGGCTTATCTGGTTACGACAAAAGAATGGGCCCTCCATCATGCGGGTTGGAGAGTCTGCATTCCCACCGCCTTGGCCAGGCTGGCATGGTGTCACGGTTCTTCTTCGTGGAGGGGGAATTGCGGCCATTTTGTTATTTGCTATTTCTCTCAGTGGAATTCAACCTCAAACCCTTCAGGTTCTTATTCCCTTTATTCTCCATGTCCCTATTCTCGTGTGGGCCTCTCGACATTTATTGGTACCGTACAACGTAACTATGGTGAGGGCCATGGGGCTCAAGGTGAATCCCAATGGGTGGATGCCGTTACTCCTGATTTCCAGTTGTTTGTTTCTTCTGGGATTTGTTGGGAATTGGGGATTGGGAATGGTGGCACACAATGCAGATGTGACCATCCATTGGACCGATTGGTTTGATCCAACCTTAGTTGAGGGTGGTGTCTTTTCCATGCTGGGAGCCCTATTTGGATATGTTGTTTTGGCTCCGGTCTTAGAAGAGTTTGTCTTTCGGGGAGTCTTGTTTGCCACCCTCCGTCGAAAGTTTTCTGCCTGGCCTTCCATCATTATGAGTGCTGCATTTTTTGCGGCCCTTCATGGGTATGGGTTACTGGGGGCGACGACTATCTTTTGGAGTGGGATCCTCTGGGCCTGGGCGTTTGAAAAGACAGGAAGCCTATGGCCAGGAATCATTGCCCATGCTCTGAATAATCTGCTTGTATGCCTCAGCGTCTTGCTTCTCATGCGACCTGGGTAAATAGCCTCTTGATAAACGATAAACTTTATTCACATGGTAGATGGGTGTTCTCTAACCAAGCGTCTTCCTCAAGACTCGGCTCGCTGTATCGCTCTTCTTTCCTTCTTTTTTCCTGAAATTTCTTCTTGCCTTTGGCGTGGCCGAGCAGTGCAGCCGACTCCGGAGTTTTCGGCGAGCACTGTTTGAGCGCAGCGAGTTGCGCAGCCGCCGGAGTTGGCGAACCGCGCAGGGGACCCCCAGGGCCACGACTGGGCGAAAATGGTTTTGGGCCTTTTGCCGAAACAAAATGGCCTCGGCCGCCGGGACGAAACCCGGCTAGGAATTTTTAAAAATTAGTTAAAGATATCACTTAATGTGGAGGAGGTTCGATCTCTTTTAATGCTTCAAAAAGATCAGTGTGTTGTAATTGATAAGAAATAGAGGAGAAGAGTTTTTGCGGGTTGAGTTGCTTGCCAGGATTTTTGAGAGGCGCAGGTGGGGGAATAGGAATGTTCCAAGTTTTTTTGGCTTCATCAAAAATCGTTGACCACCGACGCGGTGTGCCATCGCTGACAATGTAGGACTCCCCTTTCTGGCCTTCCTGTAATGCCCCAAGGCAAATTTCTGCGACATCTTCAATATGAATCAGATTGACCCACTTTGAGGTGTTCCTTATTTTTCCTTTTCGAATCCAATGTAAGACATTTCGGTTCGGACCATAGAGCCCTGCCAATCGCAAAATGATGGCCTGAAAACGTTCTCGAAGTGTTTCTTCTGCATGTACCCGAGGAAGAGTGAGATTTATCGGAGAACATTCGTCCATCTTGTCCTGGTGAAGAGGACTTGGAAAAGCCGAGGTGCTTCCTAATATAAGGAGTGTGCGTTCCTGAGAAGCCACGGTCTTGGTAAACGCGATGGCTTGATCTTCAGGTAATGCTGGAAAGCACCAAATGATATCGCTATTTTTAGGTATGTTGCTCCAAGTGGTGGGTTGCTCTAAATCAAATTCTAGTTGGTGAGAGGGCGAAGCATAGCTGAGATGATGATTTGGGGTGCGACTGGTGACCAAGACTTCCCGCCCATGGCGTTGAGCGGCCTGATAAAGAAATTTCCCTGTATAGCCCGCCCCGAGTATCACCAGGGGTGGATTGGAGTGTTTGGTCATGTTTGGATTAATGATTCATCCAGGAAAAGAATTTCAATCTTGCCTGGCCGTTTAATTTTGGTAAAAAAATTTTCTATCGGAGTCCAGCATTCAGTCGGCTGAAGCCCAAAAACCGTGAACGGCTGCAATAGGCAACGATCCAAGTCCCAAAGCTTGGGTAAAGTCAGGCAACGACTCCTATATCTTTCCCTTAAGAACATGATGCGGAAGGTTGGGCAGAATACGGAGCATGGGATGCCATCTCTAGCAGAATTCAGTCAAAAAATAAATCTGCCCCCTTTTCTGTAGTGCTGTTTGACTTAACATTTTTTTTGTGTCCCCTCCCAAATCTCTCATATACAACGAACCCTCGAGAGGCACCGTCTGGGTTGGCAATCAGCCCACGCACTATCATTATATCAAGTCAAGCAACGCTCCCTACATCTTTTTCATATACCGGGCTTGAACTATCATGATGGGCGGCGTACAAATATCCTATCGTTTGGCTGGATAGGAGGGCTGCTCCTTGTTACATCCCACTTCAGTGATGGCCATCGGGGTTTTCGTGGTGATGATGAGTTTTCTCGCCATTTCGAATGCTGCCGTAGCGAACCCACTCAGTCCTGTCCCGAATGCGACGTTTCAGGAATTAGACGGAACGCCCATTGCGTTGTCTGACTTGAGGGGAGCCGTGGTGCTCATCAATTTCTGGGGCACGTGGTGTGGCCCCTGTCTTCAGGAAATCCCGCACCTCGTGCGCCTAGCACATCAGTTGAAACCCAAAGGGTTGGAAGTGATAGGAATTGCTCTGGACTCTGGGTCCCCCAACGATATTCAAGCCTTTATGGCAGAACATGGAATGGACTATGCCGTTTGGATGGGTGATCTGGCTATGGTCAAAAAAACTTTTCATGTCATGGGCTTTCCAACAAGTTTGCTGATTGACCGCGAGGGGTTAATCCACAAACGGTACTTTGGCCCACACACGGAAGAGGTGTTCACGCATGACGTGGAACCGCTACTGGAATAAAGGGCATTGGGGAGGAGGAAGGCTAGATTGTGATGAGCGCTGATGTATAAGCCTGAATGAGTGAATGATCATGAATCGTTTCCGAAAGAGTCTGATTGCGAAATTTCTGACGATAGCCGTGGGAATAGGCTTCTTGCTTGTGCCCATGAACACCGTTGCGACCGAACCCAGACACCTCCTATCCTCGAACGCCACAACAGAATCAACGGGCAATCTTTTGGCTGGCGAGGCGAGCCCCTACTTACGAGAAGCTTCACAACAACCAGTCCACTGGCGCCCCTGGAGTCAAGCGGCTTTTCAACAGGCGCAAGAAGAAGATAAACCCATCCTCCTGGATATTGGTGCTGTTTGGTGTCATTGGTGTCACGTGATGGACATGGAGTCGTATGAAAATCAGGAGATTGCAAATCTCATCAACCAGAATTGTCCCCGGACGATAGCTGGTGAGGGCGGCGGTCCAGAGGCTCTGCGTTTTGGGATTATTTTTCTTGCCAATGATCACCGCCTGAGCGGGACGATTGAGATGATGATGCACGGCCAGGGC
>CAZKRH010000061.1:0-3354 GCA_964555115.1 uncultured Nitrospiraceae bacterium
GGCTAGCCGGCCACAACCTGCCGTGCCCACCGTAATGGTATCTTCTGGGTTCGGAAATGCCACGATGGCCAACCGAATGAACAGGGTCATCGCACAGCCTGCCCACATGGGCTGTTCTTCCAAAATTTCCTTAAATGTGCCCACTTGAGAAACCGTGGTCTTCTTCCCAAATGGACCATGTTCAACCATATCCCTATATTCTTTGGGCATGAACTTACCGAAGCCTGGAGTAAATTTGACGTAATCGAGACTCATAGCAAAGCCCCTCCTTTTATTTATTGGTTACCACAAAAATTTGTGTACGTTTGGTTTCTCAAAATAATGGTGGACAATTGAATTAAAAAACTTATCTTTTCAATACTTTCTGATGTTAAACCGTAGCAAAGGCATTTTCGGATTGTCAATCTTCTAAACACGTGAGTCGGCTATAAAAACCGCTTTCTTCAATTGTTCTTCTATCCTAAATAGGATGAAGAAGGAAGGCAACATAAAAGAAGGCCCAACCCCTAAGAAAGAAGGCCTAGCAAACCTGATTATACCTAGGGCTTTCGTACCACCCCAGAATAACCTAACGAACCAAGGCTGCCTCTAGATCGCACAAAGCCTTACATCTTATCTGTAAATATTTATACGTAACAAATTTGCACAAAAAAGGCTCTTCCCTCCTTATCAAGATGAGAGAAAAATGATAATGTCTATTAAACTTTAATCAAGGATGTATTGAACGGGATTAACGACTTTGTCGTTAACAGCAACCTGATAATGGAGGTGAGGACCTGTGGAAAATTTACCTGTACTTCCCACTAGGCCAATGAGGTCACCGCGATTCACTTTTTTGCCATATTTCACAAATATTTTAGATAGATGCCCATAGGTGGTTTCCATCCCAAAGCCATGTTCGATTCTAACAAATTTCCCCATGCGAGCATCATAGGCTGCGACAACAACTTTCCCTGAGGCAGGGGCTCGAATTTCGCGACCACGAGGAGAACCGATATCCAGACCAGAATGAAAGGCTTTTTTCCCAGTAAAGGGAGAAATCCGTGGTCCAAACCTAGAGGTAATAGGCCCTTTTACCGGCCAAATAGATGGAGTAGAAGCCCATCGCTCAACTCTTTCTCCGGCAGTAGAGGAAAGCTTTTCTAAAATTTCCTTTTCAATGACAGCCTGATGCCCTAACCAAGTCAAGCCAGACTTGATATTGGTAACGTGATTGGATTGGGAACTGCTCCCAAGTGATGTTTCTTTGTCACCAGGCACGGCTTGTGGCGATGCCTCATTTGGTGATTCAGACCCTAAAGGAACTTCAAAGGGAACTTCTTCTCCCCCCTGTCCATTATCTAAATCTAACTTTGACCCCATGGGGTCTGGCTCCAAACCAAACATGGTTTGCAACTTTCTGTTAAGTTGTTGCATCACCAACATTCGCTGTTTCATTTCGTCAATGGCAAACGAAAACGCACTTGTTTGACCACGGGATTCGGAAATCTCTTTCTGAAGCACTTTTAATTCAGCCACCTGAGAAAATTGCATCGAATAATGAGCAAGAATCCCGGCTTGAATAAACAACAAAAGGGCCCCAAATATAACCACTCGTTTGACCGTGGTCTTCCGAATCTTGATTCGTCGAGGAGTCGACGTCGCACCTCGAAAGATCATGATCGTGTAGGTATCGTCAGATGAATGCTTCATAATTTACTACGCAACCTTAAAGATTAAGATTTTCCAATCTTTCCAAGTCAACAAGGCTTATGATTGAGGTTTGACGGTCTTTTGAATCCACGAAAGATAATCTGCCGATCCAAGGGTAATGGGCAACGCAATAATTTCAGGAACAGAGTATGAATGATGGGACTTAATTGTTGCCTCTAATGCTGGGTATGCCTTGGCAGTGGATTTGATAACCATCAGACTTTCAGTCTCTTTTGAAACTTTTCCTTCCCACTCAAAAACAGATTGGACTTGCGGGACGATATTCACGCAAGCTGCAACCTTTTGACTCACCAAAATTTCAGCCAACGTATTGGCATCCACTTCATTTTGGGTTGTCACAAAAACAACAATTTCAGACACCGGATTACAAAAATTCCGCTAGTTCCAAAAGCTCAAAATTTCTCCAAGACTACCACAACCTATAATTGTTCGCCTATCCGTGGTTAAGGCCATCTCGGAGGCCAAAACCTATCAACTCATGAGGAATTGGCATTCTGTGTAGAGTTATCGGCAGTTTCTGTTATGAACTAAAGAACAGCAAACAACATATACAGTGATCTTTTGACTACCTTCTACTACATATTGTGTCAAAAATACAAGAAATTAATATTCTTTACCAACTGATCATGGATCATCCACCAGTCTTTAGTTTTCTCGGAACTTGGCCTTTACAAGGGACCGTAACAGGAACCCAAATAGGGCAACCCCAATCAAAATTGATAGGAGCCCACCTCTTTTTTGAATATCGAGCCTACCCTATCCACCATACTAGCTCAGAACGGATTTAATAATTCAGGACGCTGTGAACCAATTTCTACCAAATTGGTTACGGCTGGCCTCAAAGTATTTTGTAGCGCTGCGGGATAACTTTGGATGGCCTCCTCCAAACCATAATAAGGGCCATCTGTCTCCTCACCCTCAAATTCCATCTTAAAACTCCATAAAACATTTGAAGGATTACCGGCTGGGGTAATTTGTAGGTCTAATTCCAATGTGGTCGTGGTGTTGCCCATAGGGAGCCCTAGTATCCAAAACACGGTACCGACGGGCCCTAACAGATAGGTGGAAATATTGCGCTCCCACCGAGTGGACTTTAACCGCCCCCGCATAATCAAATCACTGGGAGGCGCATTGGATTTATCTGAAAAAGCGACTGAAGAAAAAATACCGGCTTCCCGAATCTCATCCGCTAAGGCTCGAGAAAAATCTTGAGGGGGATCAAACAGCACCACATCCACTTGCTCAGGATCAACAGCGGTTTCCGGCCGATCATAGAAAGTGGTAGAAGAGGGAATCAACGGAATGGCAACTTTCCAATATTCTTCTTGAACTTCACTCCCCCGATGATCTTCCAATGGCAAGACCACAAGCTTGGCAGGTATGGACTGAGGAGCAGTGAGCCCTAAGTACGTGTTATGGGGGCCAGGAGGATATTCCCATCCTCGAGTCCCCAAACACCCCGTCAGAACACCTATAGTAAGGATCAAGATACCTAGTGGGAGAATTCGCTGAACGCCCGGTACCATAATAAGGGGATCTCCTTTCTCCATCAAAACCCTTTCAACCATAACATCATCAGCCTCAACCCTTTTCCGATAAATAAAGAATTGTTCTACCATCAATACTCGCAATCCCCTTGGT
>CAZKRH010000062.1:0-8887 GCA_964555115.1 uncultured Nitrospiraceae bacterium
CGGATATGGCCCACAATGCCATCCAGTTCAAATCGGAGCCCTTGGTGATCATCATCCCACTGGATCGTTTTGATGGAAAAGGTGCGCAGATCATCAAATCCAATAAAGTCAGGAGGTTTGATCACTGCGGAGTCCATGTCGGGAAAGTCCGGGAAGGAGAGGGTACCCGGGGCGGTGAGGGCGGTGGCATGATTCCCCATTTCGTTTTGGTGGGTGAAGGCAATGGCGCTGACAGGAATCGCGCCCTCAGAAAAAAAATGTTCTAACGATTGCGCATCACTGCTGAAGGTAAGCGTGAGGGGTTGCTGCCCTCCAGTGATGACCACAGAAGGATGGGTTGACGCTAAGCGAATCCGATATGTCATCGAATCTGTTGGAGCAAAAGGTGGAGATGCGGCACCTTTGAGAAGCCCCCCATCAACAATCATGTCGATGGTGTCAGAAAAGGTAAACGTCGCTCGTTGGGAAGGGCCCACGGTTTTGATGCTCAACGAATGCGAGGCCTGAGGTGGTCGTTCCAGAATGATCACGGATCCTTCCTCAACCCAAATGGGATCTAACCTCCGGGATCCTGATGAAGAGCTGGGAGATTGTTCAAAGGTGACAGACAAGGATTCCCCTTCTTTTATCGGCACCACCTCTACCTCTCCATCGAGAAGAAGGAGGTCCAAGCGGATTCGGGAAAGGTATCGGACTCAAAATTATATTGGCGGGGATCGGCGACTTGAAGGATAGCTGGCTGAAAGGAAAGGCTTTCAAAATTTTCAACATGCAGAGAGTGGAAACTGACCGCATCGAGAATCCGAGAAGAAGGAGCGTGGCTTACGGTGAATTCAGCCCGATCGACCGTAAGAGTGGCTTGGACTCTCGTGGGAATTCGCCAATTCATGAGAATGATGGCAATGAGAAGCACAGTACCGACAAGCAGATTTTTCGGGGTAAAAATTAGTGCGGGAAGACTAGGCTTTTCACTCGGAGTCGGCGATTCAGTGGGTGTACTCACTGGACGGTTGGCCGATGGTAAAAGCGAACGGTTTGGTTCAGTGGGCGATTGGTGTGCAACGAAAAGCCTTTGACGACAAATCGATACGGGCCTTCTTGGGACTCCGTGGCGTCCCATTTGACGGTAAAGGGCCGTCCCGCCACCTTTCGGCGAAAGACTTGTTTCCAGATGGTCTCCGAATTTTCCTCGTTGACGATGGAAACAAAAAGCCTGGCATTTTCGTTAGGCTTCAGGGTAAACAGATAGCCCTCAACCAATGTGGGCTCGTCCGAGTGATATAAAATGACAGGGGCGATGTGTTCAACCCGGGAGGGGTTCTTGATGTCCATACGGGCCAAGATGCCCAAGTCATAGGGGTCCAGATTTCGATCAAGCGCTTTCAAAACCGTTTTGGTAGACCATGTAAAGGTGTTGAATTGCCCCACGTTCCAGGGTTGAGGTGGCTTGATCTGATCCATCCAATAATAATGGCGGTAGTCTAATTCACGGACGGTGATGTAGACGGGTTGATCGGTTTCCAAAAAGAATTTTATTTTTAATTGATCGGGAACCTTAGAAATGGGCTCTTGATAATCAACGAGCACAGAGATAAGTTCGAGGTCCGTACCTTTGACCGGTTTTGGTTTAATGCCTTCGTGTCGGTCCCCCCGGTTTTGATACTGCAACTCAATTTGGGCCAAGGCCGGTTGAGGAACAATGCCCAAAAGCATCAACCCCAGAATGCCAACGAGCCAACATCTTGACTGTTTTCTAATCACAAATCTGTTCCCTTGAATGTGTCGGATTTTCTTGGCGCAGTCTAGCGCGGTTTCCGAAAGGAATCCAGAGGGAAACAACAACCCCAGATCCAAAGTCTTATTTCTTAAATTGGATTCTTGCCTTCTGGCGTGGCCGAGCAGAAATATTTTGCCGGGTTTCGCCCCGGCGGACGAGGTCCTTTTGTTTCGGCAAAAGGACCCAAAACCATTTTTGCCCTGTTGTGGCCCTGTGGGTCCCCTGCGCGGTTCGCCAACTCCGGCGGCTGCGCAACTCGCTACGCTCAAACAGTGCTCGCCGAAAACCCCGGAGTCGGCTGCACTGCTCGGCCACACCAGAAGGCAAGGGGATCTAGGGAAAAGAGAAAGGAAAGTTGCTGAAGAATTTTTGAGGATACCAGAAAAGATTACAAATTTGGGTTAACTGGCAGGGCCAACGAAAAATGCCGCCCCTTGTCTTCGCAGAGAATGCGTTTCTCGAGGAGAGTAGCTACGGCTTTTTCAATGTCGGCAGGAGAATCATTGGAGGAGATCTCGTCATACCCTCGACGAATTTGATCGAGAGTTTTGGGGATTTCATTACAATGTTCAATCACAAAAGCAGCCGGTCCATCGTACCGTTCGCTGGTGGGTTGATTGGTGCGGCCATCATAGACCGTGACATAACTCAACGCTTTGGCGTAAAACAGAAACGGACGATTGTCGGAAAAATAACGGGCGCGCCATTCCTGCACCCATTTCACTAACGCATCATAGAGCGCGGGCGTCACCTTCCAGTCAGCCTCAAATTCGAAATCATAGGCAATCTTGTTTAAATCCACTTTCCGGGAATCATAGACATATTCGTACGCATCCCCTGGGCCCGTCATGCGAATGCCATACTCCTCAGGCCGCATAAAATACGGGCTAAACCGCTCCAGCCACAATTTCCCGGTAGACTCGGGTGGTTGAAAGTGAAGCAGGGAAGGGATGAGATCAATTTGCCCTCGATAGTCGTCATCCGTTTCCTGAGGAAAGCCCAATAAGATGTTCCAGGAAATATCAATATTGTAGTACCGGCTCCATTTGAGACATTGAATGTTTTGGAGAGGGCTGACTCCCTTATCCATTTCCTTAAGCTGCGCCGCACTCAAACTTTCAATGCCGGGCTGCATGCATTTGACGCCGCCATGGGCCAAGGTTTTGATTTGTCGTTTCGTCAAATTACTTTTGGTTTCCATGAACACATCCAGGTCAAAATGGCCTTGGGCAAATTTCCCAAAGAGGTTGTCGATGTATTTCATGTCAATAATGTTATCGACCATGCGGAAGCGGGTGGTATCGTAGCGGCTGGAGAGATAGTCCATTTCTTGCGCCACCTGGTCAGACGTTTTTGCACGAAATTTCATGGATTGGGCATTCAGTCCGCAAAACGTACAGTGATGTTTTTCTCCCCACCAGCATCCGCGCGATCCTTCATATAAGAGAATCCGATTGAGCCCTGTGGAGCCTTGCTTTTCCAAATCTTCAATGAGTGCAAAGTAGTCATCGTAATCGGGAGGACCGGTCAAATGAAAATCAGAAAAGAGTTTGGAATTGGGTGTGTGATGAATCTGGCCATTTTTACGGTAGGCGATTCCGGGAGGGAGTGATTCTTCCTGTCCAGCCAGAATGTTCTGCACCAACGCAGGGAAGGGAACTTCTCCTTCCCCGACCACCACATAATCAATCCATGGAAAGGCCCGAAGTTGTTCTAAGCCCATCTCCCCATCGAAATTGGCTCCTCCAAACACAATCCGAACATCGGGATACAGGTCCTTAATCAGCTTGGCCAAGGTCAGACTGGCGACGTTTTGATCGAAGGTGGATGTAAACCCGATGACTTTGAATTGATCCCATTCATAACTAGCCATGAGGTTAGTCAGAAATTGCGGGGCAAGTTTATGGGCGATGGCTTCTAGATCTTGGATGGAACAGCCGGACTCTTGAGCGGTCGACGCAAACACCGGTTGAAACACCTTGGGATATTCTAGATGTTTGGGGTTATCCCGAAAGAGCAGAGAAGAAAACAACCACTCTCCAATCAAACCTCGTTTTTCACACAAGATTTCATACAGCGCGACCCCAATCTCTTGAGCAAAGAGGACGTTGAAATGAAAACTCTTCACTCCAATGCCTTGGTTTTTCAGCACACGAGAGAGAGTGCCCAACTGAATGGAGGGAAACTTGGAATACACAAACGGCATCGTGACCAAGGCAACAGGTGGCGCACCTTGAGAGGGATCCCACGGTTCAACATGAGTGGGTTCGACTTGGGAAGCCGTAGATGACGGGCTGATCGTAATCAGCGGGTCCTGACTGGTGGGGACATTAGCCATTAGACGAAAAGGCACGATCGGCCTTGGCGGCAAAATAAAAATCGCTTTCGGTTAGACCTTTGATCTTGTGGGTCCAAATCTCCACCTTGCAGGTACCCCAGGCGAGGAAGAGATCAGGATGATGGTTTTGATCTTCCGCAACCGTTGCCACTTTATTCAAAAATCCCCACGCATCAGCAAAATTAGGAAACGAATATTCTCGTTCCAGATGCCCTGCTGAGTTCAGCGCCCATCCGCTTTCCACTTGCCCAAGCATTTCCTGAATCTTGCCAGCTTCAAGAGCGGGCACTCCTCCTTTGCAGGGAATACATTGATTATCCGCTAAACTCATATGCTATGCCTCCTTGCCTCAAGCGAATTTTGGGAATTTTTAGAAAACCCTAATTTCTTAAAGATTATAGTACTTCAAACGGCTGGGGCTCAATTCGATGGGGATAGGATTTTTGGGAATGGGGAAAAAAGGGAAATTGAGTCGACCTACGGTTTAGGAATGCGAGATCGCTATCCTACTGGAGCCAATTCCAATTAAGGGTTAGATGAATTTTGAAGTTTGGCTGGAATATGTCTGAGTAGCCTGGAATGGAGTAGCGTTGAGCAAAAAATGAGCACAATCCCGAACCACTTCAATTAGATCAGAATTTATAGAAAAGGAGTCAGGGGAATGGAGGCATTGGGAGAGTTCGGCTCTATTCTACAAAGGGAGGTTTTCCATATATCTTAGTGAATCGTTTAATTCTCTTCCCTGATGCAATGGTTTCTTCACATGGATTGTCGAAAGGATTCTAGTTCCGACCACCAAATTCAACCATTGTTTTCAGCTGACTTTTGGTTTACAGGCTCCACAATTCCTTCCTTCGAAAATAATTTGCTGAGTTCAGGCAAAAGGTCATCAAAGTCAAAGTAACGGCAGATGATTATGGCGACAGATCCCAAGATAGTTGCTAGCTCACTTAATGAATAGGCCAACCCATTCGGTTGAAAGACACCGCCCGCATAACCCCTTCCCTCCTCAGTAGCAGATTAGGCTTTGTAGTTGGGTTGACGTGTGTATACTTTTCGCAGAAGGAATTGTACCAGTCCTTTTGCACGTAAATTAAAGGCATTTTTTGTTTCTCGAGCAGTTTCCTCACCATCGCCGGACTGAACTCTTTGAGTCTTGTTTTGTGATCTGCAGAGAGCCATTTTCGAAAGGAGACCTTGTCTTCAATTGAAAGGCAGAGGAGATTGTAGATTTCGCCGATGCTTCTGAGCAAATTCAGCGCTTCGTCATAAAACCCACGTTCAATTAAGATGTAGGCCGAACAGGCCAGATTATATGTCCTACCTGTTAGCGCTTCAAAGATGTGGGGATTCCCGTGGCATTTGCGATGGCATGTAGCAGCCTGATACAGGGCAGACAAGGACGTGCCAACGATGGCCAAATCTTTAGAATGCTTTCGGAGTTCAGCCTCGGATATCTGCCAAGTCTTCTCGCTGAGTATCACAATGATCCTCAGGTGGTGGGAACCGTCTAGAATTTCCATCGACATAGCTTTCTTTTTTTAGATTACTATTATGTTAATTACGTGCAAAAAAGATATCAGGAACCTGTGTTGATGTTATCAATTATTCCAATTGGAGTACTCCAAGACCAGTTGAAATGACAGAATAAAAAAAGAACCAACGTTTTTTAGCTCTATAAGTTCTTTTGTGGGAATTCAACTTGATCGTTATTAGTCAGGCCTGTATCTAAATCTTTGAGAATTCCATTATCAATGTTGTAGATCCATCCGTGCACGGAGAGTTCCGCTTCATTTTTCCAGGCATTTTGCACGATTGTGGTGTTACAGACATTGGTGACTTGTTCCGTGACATTGAGCTCGCAGAGTCTATTCACCTTCTCGTCAGGCCCAAGGTCTTTTAACATGTCGTCATTGAACCGAATGACATCCTTAATATGGCGGAGCCAATTATCAATTAGGCCATGCTCGTGATTTTCCACTGCGGCCTTTATCCCCCCGCATCCATAATGGCCGCAGACAATAATATGTTTCACTTCCAGAACTTCCACGGCATATTGAATGACCGAAAGACAATTCAGATCTGCGTGAACCACCAAATTGGCAATATTCCGATGAACAAAGACTTCTCCGGGAGGTAAATCGACTATTTGGTTAGCTGGCACTCTACTGTCTGAGCACCCAATCCACAAAATATCCGGAGTCTGTTGTTTCGACAACGATGAGAAAAAATCAGGATCTTTTTCCTTGATTCCTGTTGCCCACGACTTATTTCTCTCCAATAGATATTTTAAGTTTTTCAGTTTGACCTCCAATTTTCTGGAAGACTCTTTATCACAATATTTTAACGTAAATGTCGAGTTTTATTTTTGGAGTATAACAGTGAGGAAATCAAGGAGTCTGTGGTTCTTTATTTTTCATCTTTTTCCATTTATACCAAATGATTTCGTTGCTGCCGTGGGGATAGATAGGGCGTTTGAGTTTTAAATACACCTGCAACAGGGAGCGATGGTAGGTTTGATTGAGGGAGGATCGTTGCGCCAAGGGGCGTTCTTCTTCGGTCATGAGGTGTGGTTGAAAATAATTCTTGTGTTTATAGACATGGTAAATGTCTTCTTGGGTGAGTCGGTTAAACAGCCGATCTAATCGTCTTCCTAACCATGTGGTCAGTGGGGGGAAGGTGATGCAGATTTGAAAATCGATGAGGTAGACCGTTCCCTCATCTGACAATATGATATTCCCGCATTTATTGGAGTCCAGATAAAACACCCTACGTCGGTGCACTTCTGTCATGATGGTATTTAATTGATCAAAGAAGTTATCTGGTAAAATCCCTCCGCCTTTGAGTTCATGCAAGGTTTTGCCTTCGATGAATGAATGATAAAACCCTCGCCATCCATAGCGCGGTCCTAATTGTGGAATCCCCGGAACATCCGACAGTCGTTGATAGGTTCGATATTCTCGACGAGACATCCATCCTGCGAGAGGGCGACACAACCATCCAAATATGAATCGAAAGTCGCTGAGTTTCAGCACATACCCTGCGCCCTGCTCGTTTCGGTACAAGACGTTGACAGAGAAAAAGTCCTCTTTGAGAATTTTTTCAAACCGATAGAGATCTCCATGGATGGTGGTCTCAGCGGGGTATGATCGAAATGATTTCATGATCTATCAAATTGAGAGATTCTATTCATCATGTAACATATGAACAAACAACCCGTCACGGAGTTTGGGCTCAAACCAGGTGCTTTTGGGAGGCATGACCCGATCGGCATCGGAGACAGCGATAAGTTCGTCCACGGTGGTGGGATATAACCAAAAGGCTACTGCCCAATCGCCGCTATCTACTTTTGCGGAAAGGGCTTCATGACCTCGTACGCCTCCCACAAAATCAATCCGCGGGTCGGACCGTTGGTCTTTTATCCCTAACAGAGGATCCAAGACGCGCTCCGTCAATTCCGAAACAGCTAAGGCTCGAACGGGGTCTGGTTGATTGCCTCCGGTGGGATCTTGTTTGGGTTTGGCCCGGTGCCATTGTTTTTCCAGATACATATCAAAGCCCGCGGGTGGGGGATTGCCTGGCTTGGGAATGACGGGCAATTCAAAATGAGTGGCCAGGGCTTCCAGGAATTCTTTGGGGGTTTTTCCATTCAGATCCCGAACCACTCGATTGTAGGGAAGAATGTTGAGCTGATCGTGGGGGAATATGACTGACAGAAATCCATCAGCGTGGTTAGCGCCTGAATTGGTTCGAACTGCTCGCACCCGGCTGGCTGCTGCTGAGCGATGGTGCCCATCAGCAATATATAAGGATGGAATATCCTGAAAGTCTTTGACGACTTGTTGAATAGTTGCGGGATCGCGCACACTCCACACGGTATGTTCCACGGTATCTTCCGCGATGAAGTGGGAATCGGGTGGCGTCGCAGTCACTTCTTCAAAAAAACGCTGCAATTTTTCGGTCCGTTGGAAAAATAGCAACACCGGACCGGATTGCGAGTCATGTGTTTCGATGATTCGCACGCGGTCATTTTCTTTCACGGGTCTCGTGAGTTCGTGCTTTTTGATAATTCCGCGATCGTATTCGTCTACCGAGGCGAGCGCTACTAACCCTGTTTGTTCGTGTGTTCCCCATTTTTGCCGGTACACCCCGAGTAATGGCTGGGCTTCTTGAAACAGAATGTTGTTCTTGATGAGGTTTCGGAGGTTCGTCGCTCCTCTTTCGTATACTTCAGGCGAATAGGGATCCGCGCCATCTTGTAGTTCCAGCTCCGCTCGGCCTACCCGGAGAAAACTATGCGGATTCTCTCCAACTAGGTTACGGGCCTCTTGCAATGAGACAACGTCATACGGAGGTGCGGCCACTTGGGCAGCGAATTCGGGTTTGGGTCTCACGGCACGAAAGGGAACTATGGTGGCCATTCAGTCTTTCTCCTTTTGGATCTCTGCCAAGGGTGGATGAAGAGTTTGTTAATAGGAAAGTTTTATCATTAATCCAGGATCTCAGTCACCATCAGAGTCACATCATCATGGTTGAGGGAGCCTGATGTGTGGCTTAATAGCTCGTCCATGATGGTATTTCGGATGCCATCAATATCTTTCTCTGCACTATGTTCTAAGGCTGTTCGAAGCCCGGATTCCCCAAATTCTTCTCCGGTTGTATTGGGAGCTTCCGTCAACCCATCGGTATACAGTAAGAGGCGATCTCCTGCGTTCAATGGAATGCTATTCTGCACAAATTGGGTCTCTTCATCTACTCCTAGCGGTAGGTTG
>CAZKRH010000063.1:0-6775 GCA_964555115.1 uncultured Nitrospiraceae bacterium
GTCATGATGCCTCCTTCATGAAATAACCATTCCCTTTACATCAACAACGTAAAGCCTTGTGGAAGGTGAAGGAGTTGGAGGTGAGGAGAATACGGAAAAATGAAAAGGTCATCCTCTTGCCTTGATCCTATCGTGAGCCTTCAGCGATGACTCACAAAAAAAAACGCCCGTCTTGGGGGACGTGCGCAAGATAGAACACTGCAAAAGTTGCCATGTGGTAGCCAGGCGCACCCTGGGAAATTTTATCGGAAATCAAAGCCGATCCTTGTCTTCAGCTTATTCCCGTCGTGGTCTTAAGTACATCAAATGCTCCCAACGAAATTTCCGATGCCTATTTCCCTGGGAGCGTATGATTTTGTCACCAAACCAGGAACCTTTCAAGAATACTTGCATATCATGAGAGACCTACGTCAAGCCTGGATGAAATTGACCAAAACAGTGGTGGGCCTAAAACCCCCGCCATCTTATATGTCCTCAGGATTTGCACTGGCTACTAACTAAGGGGCATTGGCAAGCCATAGGGATAAGGGAAAATTCGAAATCGTGAGACCAACAATGATCAAAGAAGAATCTACTCCATACACCATCTTAATGGTAGATGATGACCACGAAGATTGTCTTTTAACTCAATATGCCTGGGAAGAAAGTGGCAACCCTAACCCCATCCATTTTGTCCATGACGGGACAGAATTAATGGACTATTTGTATCATCGTGGAAGATTTACCGACTCGATGATCTATCCCAGACCAAGTATGATTCTGTTAGATCTGCATATGCCCAAAATGGATGGACATCAAGTGTGGCAAGAAATCAAAAAAGATTCCGCTATGAAAAATATTCCCGTGGTGGTGGTAACCAGTTCATATGATGACTCTGACACCTCGCGAACGTATCAATTAGGTGCCAATGCCTGCATGACAAAACCATGGGATTCATTGGAATACAGGAGGATGGTTAACTCCCTAAGCTATTATTGGAAAACCATTATCCAGCCTCCTCTGTATATTTAGTGGAATGGCCTAAGTAAGAACATTCACCCGAGGAAATTTTAGAGGAACTCTAATTGACTCTGACTATCCCAACTCCACTTTCAGAAGAGGATTTTTGTATGGATTTTTCAGGTACTACCGGTTTAGAAATGTCACAATATGGCTCGATTTCTGGAACACCGAAACTCCAGGTCAGGCAAGATTCTCAGACCGCTTCGACCGTCCTCATGGCGGAAGACGATTCCGATGATCAACTGATCGTCCAAGAAGCCTGGCAGGAAATTGAGACCATCCATAGACTGCGTATGGTGGACAATGGGGTAGAATTGATTGATTATCTCTTGCAACAGGGCTCATTTTCGGATCCACAGACTTGTCCTAAACCTGACCTCATTTTATTGGATCTGAATATGCCTAAAAAAGATGGCTATGAGACCTTACGAGAGTTGAAAAGTCATCCTCATCTTCAGATCATTCCCATCACGATATTTTCTACCTCTAAACAAGAGCAACAGGTCATCAGGGCCTACAAATTGGGCGCCAATTCCTATGTCCCAAAACCTAGTACCTTTGAAGGCTACTGTTCAATCTTGAAGACCCTTAATCATTATTGGCTGAATGTTGTGGCGTTGCCTTCGATTTAAACTAATTTTCCCTCATTCCTTCTACTTCCTTTCTCGTTGATCGTAACGTCTCGCCAAGATGACAGCATCAAGGCACCTCATTCCCTAATGAACTGCCTGCATAATTGTAAAGACCCCAATCATAAAAACCGAAAACAGATAATAAACAAGATCATCTTTATGCAAACCGAATACAGTGTCTGTTGTCCGCTGGAGAGCCAAGCTCCTTGTTCTATATTCAATGCGGATCAATACCAAAAAATTTTCCATCAGACACATCCAGGATCAAACCAGAATGACCAAACCAATTCTTCGAATTCTCTTAATTGATGATCACGAAGATGATTATGTAACCTTCAGAGACCTGCTCTCTGACTGTCAAGAATTTTCAAATCACCTTTCACAAATTTTTACTCAAGGATTTACCACCAAACAAAATGGCATGGGGTACGTCTTTTTAGTTCTGCACTGGTTGCCCAGGCCATGGAGGGCATCCTTACGGTTCATAATGAGAGTGAGAACAAAGATACGACCTTTACAATGGAATTTCCCATCACACCCGTAGAGGTCTCTTTATCATGACTCCATCCTCAGAAAACCGAAGAATTCTCATCATTGATGATAATCTCGCCATCCATGATGATTTTCGAAAAATCCTTGCGACTCCATCGGGAAACGCCTCTCTATTGGAGGCAGGAGCCAATCTTTTTGGAACCCAGGGTGATACCTTGCCATCCATACCATTTGAGTTATCCTGTGCTATTCAAGGGCAAACAGGATTAGGTATGGTTCAGGAGACCATTGAACAGGAACGACCTTTTGCTGTGGCCTTTGTGGATATGCGCATGCCTCCTGGGTGGGACGGGGTTGAAACTATCGAACGGATCTGGGAGGTGGATTCTGATCTTCAGATTGTCATATGCACAGCTTTTTCAGACCATTCCTGGGACCAGGTATTGCTAAGACTCCCCTACCCTGAAAAATTACTTGTCCTTCGAAAACCCTTTGACCGAATTGAAGTATGGCAATTAGCCAATTCCTTGACGCAACGATGGAATACCTCAACACAAACCAAACATGAATTTGAGGAATTAGCCGCACTTCAAGAAGAACGTGAACTCGAAATGCACGATGTGGTGAGACAGATGAGTCAAGCAAATGAAACATAGAACCAACAACCAGATTCCTGGCCATAACCATGCTGTATTCAGCTACACCTCTCCCAAAGGTGAAGTTCTCTGGTTCGCCAAGACTAGAATGTTCGGAATCACAACATGAAACCTCACATTGGCATTTGTCTGATTGACGACGACGAAGATGATATCGAACTCATGCGCCTCCATTGCCAAAATATTCCGGATTGGGATACGACTTTGGTAGGGTTGTCGCATATTCCCTCAGATTTTACGTCCTTCCATAATCATGCTTTTGACATCCTTTTCGTTGACTATCAGTTGGGACCTAAAACGGGGTTGGAGATTTTGCAGGACATGCACCACGCAGGCCTTGAGCAACCTATTATTTTTTTAACGGGAATGGGAAATGAACACACCGCAGTGGAAGTGATGAAAGCCGGAGCAGCAGATTATATTCCTAAATCAGCCCTCAGTCCCCAAGTCCTGAAACGGGCCATTCACAATGCCCTAGAAAAGCATCGGCTCAACAAATCTCTACACCTCCAGCAATCCCAAATAGAAGAAACCCAACGACAACTTCTCCACCAAATGGAAGTGGAAAAGGAATTACTGGAACATACGTTAAAAGGCACTATTGAGGCGATGGCTCAGGTTTTGTCGCTGTTGAACCCGGAGGCGTTTGGACGATCAATTCGTATTAGGCGATATGTCACCATCATTGCCAAAAACTTGGAACTCAAGGATACCTGGAAATTAGAGATTTCCGCTTTGTTGTCGCAATTGGGGTGGGTCACATTACCACAAGAAATTTTACAAAAATTATCGGGAGGCAAGCGACTGACGGATGAAGAAACAGATATTTATCAACAATACCCGCGTATTGGCGCTGAATTGTTATCAAAAATTCCCAGGATGGAAGAAATAGCGGAAATCATCAGGTATCAAGACTACCCCCTTGATCCCTTCCAATGGCCGGAAAAACCATCTGACCTCAAGGTCTTACCCCAGGGTTCTCGATTTCTCAAAGTGGCCTTAGACCTTGATGTTTTAGAATGCTCAGGACATTCAAAAACACAGGCTTTAGAAGAATTAATGATACGTAAGGGACAGTATGATCCCAGGATTCTTGGGGCGTTGCAATCGATTTCTCTTTCTCTCCAACATTATCGATGCATTGAAACAACCCTGAATGACCTTAACACCTCAATGACTCTCTCGGAAGGAGTCTTTTCTCAATCTGGCCTCATGATTCTCCCTCCTGGACAACCCGTCACCCTCCTGGTACAACACCGTCTTCAAAATTTTTCTCTCTACCAACAAATTCGTGAACCCATCTCTGTCTACATTCCCATTTCTACAATTCAAGAAGAGTTGAAATTATCAGAAGACTCCATCAAACCCATTCGAACCCCTGAGCCCCATCAACCAAAATAGTGTATCCCGCGTTGTCCCTTCTACACCGGGAGAATGGTCTGCCATACCTTTTTCATGGAAAAAGACCTTTCATCTGACTCCGGATAAGAAATATCCTGTTGTGGATTTCCATATTGATCATATTGAAGAGGTACTCCAAATGGTTGTCCGTTCAAAAAATGCCTTCTCTCCTTGATAATTCCATTTTCATAAAATCGTTGCACCTCCCCCTCTAATTCATTCGCATGATATGGCAATCGCTCCCGAAGAGCACCCGATGGAAAAAACTCTAGGGTTTCTCCTTCAAGTTGTCCCTGATGAAACTGAGAAATTTTTATGACTCTCCCTTGACTATTAAACCAATGGGACTCCCCATGGAGTTCTCCTCGATGATAAGATCGAATACTCAACATATGCCCATGTTCATCATACGTGAAGGCCTGCCCTTCCTCTGCCCCCATACAGTAAGGGATCATTTCCAAAATGCATCCCTTTGAAAACATCTTCATTTCTCCATGGACTTTGCCATCCTGAAAGGGGACAGACTGAGACACCTGTCCATCTTCATCATAATATAAGGTTTCCCCTTGAAGGCATCCATCTCGAACTTGCGATCGTTGGGATATTTGTCCTTTCTCATCGTACGCAATCATTTCTCCATCTAACTTCCATACCTCATTGGACATTTCTCCTGCCCCTTTCCTTGTTCCCATGCCATATTCCCTTCAAAAGGTTCCTATACCTTGGATCAGCATTCCCGAGAAAAAACAGTGCCACCTTGAATACTCCCAAATATTCTTTGGCCCCCACTTCTTGTCTACACGAGTTGGCTATGAGGTAGCTAACGAAAATTCATCCCTGTCATGTTCTGATGTTTCCTGGCAAGAAGGGAAAGGGATGATTATTTTATTCCGATGTAACTGCTCTAAGTAGGATGGTCCTAATCCTTCACACATCGCGTGGGCCACCGAAAATACCAGTGAATTCCAATCATATTTTTTTGCTATCGACTGACGGGTCTGTGTAGCTTCTACGGTATTCAAAGAAGGTGATAAGGATTCGGAAATGGCTTGTGACCATTCTTCATCAGATCGAGCCAATTTCACCACATCCCCAAAGGGGATAACAGACTGAATAGGTGCACCAACTACGGGTTTCCCGGTTGCTAAATACTCATGCAATTTGAGTGGATAAATGGAGTTGGTATACGCATTCACCTTGTAATTCATAAGGCATACATCTAAAGCCTGAGTATAGGCTGGAAGCCTATCGACCGGTTGTTCTCCCAACATGTACACATTAGAAAAAGTAGAAATTTGTCTAATCCACTTTCTCATATACTCTGTCTGCTGAGCCGGACCAATAAATATAAAAGACCAATCAGTATGTCGCTTGACCAAGGTCAGAAACAGCTCTAGGTCAAGTTGTGCTTTCAACCACCCAACATATCCAATACGAGGATGTGGAATGATGGATATATCCGAAGGTTCATCTCGTTGCGTCGCGTATGCTTGATAATCGACCCCATTGGGAATATGGAAAACCTTCCGCGCAAAGGAAGCTTTTTTCTTCATTAAACCTGAGGAGTGAATAAATGCCACATCAACCTCACGAAGGATCTTCACCTCCAATGAACTCATGGGTTTGTCATTCTCTGAGAAAGTATAATCGTCATCAATGTGGTAACAACGAAGATCAAACTGCATGGCATCCAAGGCATCTGCAAACTTAGGACGCCACACATATAAAATAATTTTCTGACACCCATTCCGTTTTAATTTTTTAATGATGCGATCTAACCGCTGGTGCAACATCCACTTATTGACCCTAGGTAAACGATAAAGTTTCGGAAACCAGAGCTCTTGAGGGTAAATGGAGAAATGAAAAAAATTAGATATTAGGGGTTGAGATAAATTCGTTTTGGCTTTCTCCTTCTCAAACCATAGCCGTCTCCACCCCAATGACGGATTAACCCAAGCGACCTGAAAATAGTTGGCCAAACGCGTAAGAACCTGATGACGTGGTTGCCAGGGCCCACCCCACGTATCTGGAACAAGGGCAATGACCCCAACCTCAGGAATAAGTGGCTGAATGTTGTAGGATTCTTTCATGAGCTGACGGGCAAAGCCATCATAACGTGGTCTCAAAAATTATTGGCTGAGGAGTTGCTTGACAACAAATGCTGGTTGGGATGAACACGGTAGACCTACAGGAAAAAAACAGATCTATGAGATCTCTTTTGGCTATCCAAGTCTTAAAACTAAGCTCTAAATTTTTTTATAAATTATCACAACTACCAACAATATCGGTGTTTGATATCTCATTCTTGATAGACTCCCATACCTTAAAACACACTAAACCTCTAACAAAATCCCTTACCTGTATTGACATGAAGCGATGTATTTCTGGGGACACCGAATAGAAAAAACAGATAGGAATTATTGCCAAGCAGAGGGCAGAAGGGACAGAAAGAAAAATGGAGCCGGCGAGTGGGATTGAACCACCGACCTACGGTTTACGAAACCGTTGCTCTACCACTGAGCTACGCCGGCATAAGAAAGATTTATCAGGAAAAAGTGACAGCAACTCTCAATGTAAAATAATCATATTGAG
>CAZKRH010000064.1:0-1988 GCA_964555115.1 uncultured Nitrospiraceae bacterium
CTCCAACTCAAAACCCCGTATCGCGATGGCACCACCCATCTGGAATGGTGGTGTGTTTAAATATGACCCGGTTCATTCGGCGCAAGGTGGCGAGTGTTTGGAAGCCAAGCCTGGCAAGCGGGTGCGGTTTTATTTTGTGAACATCGAGCCTAACCGGTTTTCCGCCCTGCACCCGTTTGCGGAAATTTTGGAGGACGTGTGGGAAACCGGCAACCCCGCCAATCGGTTACAAGGTGTGCAAACGTTTTTGGTACCCCCGGCTGGAGGAGCCATTTTAGATTTGGTAGTTGATGAGGAAGGTGTGATTCCTATCGTGACTCATTCTTTGACTGATGCGCTGCGCGGTGCCATAGCCCTGCTCGAAGTGACGGAGGATGCTGAGCAATTGGCATTGAGGCCCTCGATCATTTCAACGTCCTCTACGACCTTGGCGATGGCCACTGAGGAAACTCCACACTAAAGAACAGGTTTCGAGATTGGCATGATCGGCGGGAGGCCAACATCATTGGCCTCCCTCGAAGATGCATACCGGGATTGCCGAATTGGGCACCAACAATCACCGATTGATTAGGTGGATCCAATGCTCGTCCTATTCAGCCACTTCATGATCGGGAGATCGCCAGTTACTAAGGTGATGGAAAGGAGACAACCATGATTAGGATAAAGAAATTGGATCATGTGGTCTTGCGCGCCCAAGACCCAGAGAGGATCGTTGAATTTTACTGTCTCGTTTTAGGCTGCACTGTTGAAAGGAGATCTTCTCCTGATATTGGGATTGTTCAACTGCGAGCCGGTGATGCCTTGATTGATGTTCTGGCGGTCGATAGCGAGCTTGGATGAATGGGTGGTGCAGCACCCGGGAAAGATGGACGAAACATGGACCATTTCTGTGTTCGTCTGTAATCTTTTAACGAAGAAGCGATTCGCGAACATCTCGCCCACTATAATGTCGAAGATAGCAAGCTGGAGACGCGTTACGGAACTGAGGGCAATGGACCATCCATTTACATTCAAGACCCTGAGGGGAACACTGTTGAGCTAAAAGGACCAGCCATTCAATAAGAACACCTCACTCGTTAACAGTCGGATATTTTTAGCTCCATGCCGATTGATGATAGACATCAAATGTATTGTTAAGGTTTAAGCACAAGGCAGTTTCCATAAAGGGAATGTTGAAAAAAGCCTCCAGCGGCGTTCTCGCCCTTTTGCCGTGCTCACGTACTGGGCGTACGCTCCGCGCGCCAAAAGGGCTGCGGCCTTGCTGGACGGACTTTTTTGACCATTCCCGTCGACTGCTGATATCGATTTCTCCAAGGGCATGTATGTGCCATGAGATAGAGATATTCAACAGTCCCATAAATTGAAGGAGGTGTTGGAGACCAATGCAATTATTTCAGGCCCAAGTCAGTCGCATCAAGGACCTGACTCACGATGTCAGGCAGTTAGAGCTCTGCCTTGTGGATCCCAGGGAAATCCAGTTTAAGGCTGGGCAGTGGATTTCCTTAGACGTTTGGAATCCAAGAATGAGCCAGTACGTGCAGCGGCAGTATTCGATTGCTTCGCCACCCAGCCAGGCCCAGCAGATCACCCTACTCTTTAACCGAGTGCCTGACGGCCCAGGCTCCAGCTATTTGTTTAGCGTTCATGAGGGGGATCTCCTGAAATTTCAAGGGCCTAATGGGTCGTTTTTTCTCCAAGAGAAACCTGGGCGTGATCTGGTGTTTGTGGCGACTGGAACCGGTATGGCTCCGTTCCGTTCAATGCTCTATACCTTTTTGGAACAGCCAGAAGCTGGAACGCTTACATTGTATTGGGGCTTGCGGAGCCAGCGAGACCTTTACTTCCAAAGTGAATTGGAAACCCTTGCACAGGGGTATCCCCATTTCAGCTTTGTCACAACCCTGTCACGTCCCGAAAATGGCTGGAATGGCTCGATCGGACGAGTCACGAAGTTGGTGGAAAACCAAATTTCTTCCGTGAGCAATGTC
>CAZKRH010000065.1:0-2470 GCA_964555115.1 uncultured Nitrospiraceae bacterium
CGATACGCCGCCGCAACCAGGCGGCACATTCCATTCATCCCCGTGCAAAGCACGGGGCTTTCTGGGATGGGTTAGTAACTTGTCAAAGAATCCATCAGCAAAACAGGGGGACTGTCATAAAGTTTTGTGGTTCGCCAAATGTTGGACCTTACAGTGTTTTCCAAAATTCATAAAACCTGCGTTTTGCCTAAAAACCCGTTCATTAATATTAGGGGACTGTTGAACATTTCATTCCCATGGCAAATACAGGCCCAAGAGGAGACAGCAATCATCAGCTGGAGAGAATGTTTGTGTCCCCGACTGTTGATTGCCGACGAATGGGACCGGATATGAATCTTTCCCGGAAATCCGCATGCTGAAGCACGAGCCAGATCCGCAGCTGTCTTCTGTGAACATCAAAGCCCATCTGATGTCCACCGAGTTATTTAAGAACCTAGAGGACGCGGTTCTTGATGAGATGGCTACGCAGGTTGAGGCCATTCGCGTGTCAGGGGGAGAACCACTGTTCCAACAGGGAGACCCGGGGGATAGCTTGTATATTGTCATTAACGGTCGTCTTCGGGTGACTGTCAACCAGGAATGTGACTATGAAGAAGTGGTTGCCGAAGTGGGACGCGATGAGATGATAGGCGAAATGTCTCTGTTAACGGGTGAAAATCGTTCAGCTTCAGTCCGTGCCATTCGTGATACCACATTACTTCGCCTTTCAAATGAGGGATGCCACCACATCGCGGAAAAACATCCCTTTGTCGTCTTATATATGGCTCGAACATTGGCCAGACGTCTTTCAGACAGGAATCGGGCCCCGCGTGTGGTGACGGCACTGGTCAATATCACTCTTGTAGGAACCAGCACGAAAGTGGACCTATCCACATTCGCCACTCAACTGACGGAAGCCCTAGGCTCAATAGGAGACACACTCCACCTGAGCAGTCGCCGAATTGAACGTCTTTGGGAATCAGAAAGGATGGGCCAACCATCTCTTGATGTTGAACGCAATATCAAATTAGAAAACTGGTTGAGCGAGCAAGAGAGTAAGTACCGATTCATTATCTACGAAGGAGATGCGACCGCCTCGCACTGGACACGACGATGCCTTCGCCAAGCCGATCGTATTTTACTTATTGGGGATTCTGAAATGCCTCACGACCATGGGCCTCTGGAAACAGAGCTCCCGAACCCCGATGCACGTCGCGCCACTGCGGAGGTAGAGTTGGTGCTCGTTCATCCACCAGAACAAATAAAATTCCAAAATACTGATAAATGGCTGGAAACACGCCACGTCTCCGCCCATTATCATGTTCGCCATGGCGTCGGCGCTGACTTTGCTCGACTGGCCCGTCTGTTGACCGGACATGGAATGGGCCTCGCTCTTGGTGGAGGAGGATTGCGTGGCCTGGCCCACATTGGAGTCATTCGTGCCCTGCAGGAGTCGAATATCACGATTGACTTTATTGGTGGGACCAGTATGGGCGCAATCATGGCCGCTCAATTCGCGATGGGATGGGACTACGACACAATCATTCGCACCAACAGAAAAATGTGGAGCGATTCGTGGCCCATGAATGACTATACGCTTCCATTTATGGCCTGCCTCTCCGGGCAGAAATTAGATCACGCTTTACACCAAATGTTTGGTGAGACCAGGATTGAAGATCTAGCCATGAGATATTTCTGTGTGTCCACCAATCTCACCACAGCGAAATTGGCTGTTCACCAGGAAGGACTTTTGTGGAAACGCCTTCGCGCAAGTTGTTCACTTCCTGGAATTGTTCCGCCTGAGTTCGACAATGATTCTATGCTCGTAGACGGCGCTGTGTTGAACAATGTACCGGGAGATATCATGAAAAAACTGTGCGGAGGACAAGTCGTGGCCGTCGATGTCAGTCCACGGGAGGACCTCGTTTTTCAACCCCAATGTTCCGAGCGACCTCCCACGAAGCAAATCTTCTGGAACCAAATAAATCCCTTTGGGCAAAAGCCTACCCTACCAAGTCTTTTTGACATTGTCGCTCGATCCGCCATGCTTAGTAGCGCGTCTAATACTAATTTTATTAGAAACCAAGTCGATCTGTATTTAGACATCCCCATGGATCAATTTGGCATGAGCGATGTCAAATCGTTTGATCAGATCATTGATACCGGGTACCAATTTGCTTGTCAGCAAATTGCAACCTGGAAGCATTCTCTAAATCCCTAGGCTTTTAGAGGTTAGTTGATCACTCAACATTTTCAAAGGTGTATTTCCATGCCCCCCTCAAGAGTCGTAAGATCGGGCATACCCATTTGCTGTAACTGGCTAATGGGCACCTCTAAAAACGGCATTGTCAATTTAACTCGGGTTTGGCAGACTTCCGTGATGAAAACCAAAAACCCCCAGCTATCAACGTCACTGGTTCCCCTCCGAAATTATCAGTCATGCCCATTTGATCAAAACACTCATCCAGCCTTGCGGTATGTGAAAAATTTT
>CAZKRH010000066.1:0-6197 GCA_964555115.1 uncultured Nitrospiraceae bacterium
TTTGATCGCACGTTTGCCAAGACTTTTGATAAGGGGCAACCCCTTTTAGATGCTTCCCATCCGACGATCCAACGCTTTCAAGAGATTGCCCAGCGGGTACAGTCCCTCATCGATTATAAAAAGGTGCTAGCCGAAAAACTCTAATCTCCCATATTAGGGCACCTTCTTTCCCATATGTGAAAGAAGGGCCGGAGGATACTCCTATGAAATTTGTCTGTTTAAACTGCGAAACCTATATGAACTTTGATAAGGTGGAAAAACCCGCGGAAAATTCACTCGGCGTGTTTTTCACCTGCCCTTCCTGTGATGCCAAGTTTTCCATGGTCACCAATCCCGGGGAAACACAAATGGTGAATTCCTTGGGGGTGCAACTTGGCGGACGTACCGCCCCGGCGACCCCAATGGAATTTACCCGCAATACCATTAGTGATGAAGTGGGAACAGGTGCGGGTAATATGGCGGCCTATCTCAATGAAAAGATTCAAGGAGGCCAACCAGCCACGGCTGCTACCCCAGGCGCTACGAGTGAATCGGGCGAAGGCGGCGGCTGCCCCTTTTCAGCCATGGTGGCGCAAATGGGCTTAAACTCAGGGGCCCAAACCACAGGCACCCAAACCACAGGAACCACCGGTACGGAACCCGATCTCACTTGGACCCCCGATGCTCAGGAAAAACTGGGGCGCCTTCCCTCCTTTGTCCAGCCAATGGTAAAAGGGAGCGTAGAATCTTATGCCCGGAAAAATGGCTTTTCGAAGGTCACTTTGCAGGTGATGGATGATTCCAAGAATGCATCGTCTGATGGCATCGCCTGGTCTCCAGAAGCCGAGGAACGTTTGAAAAATATTCCCGACTTTATTCAGCCCATGGCTCGAAAAGAAATTGAACGGCTCGCCAAAGAACGTGGCACCGCGACCATTACCGCGGAACTCATGGACGAGGCCAAAGATAAGTTTATGAAGTTTATGTAAAGCTGGATTAATAATTTCAGGTACTCAAAAGGCGGCTCTTTTGTAAGAGCCGCCTTTTTTTATTCTCTCCACTATTCCCTTCTTATCCCAACCACCATTTCGTCATTCCCGACATCCTTAATCGGGAATCCAGTTTTATTTAATGCGGGGACGAAACCCCGCTTGGATGAATTCCTCCCAATTCGCATGAGGCCTCAATCGATAAATGTCCTCAACCAAATTCGGGCAGACGACTCCCTGTTTCTCTAAGAGTTTTGCAGTACGCCAGAGCGGCAGCCCGACAATAGTCGGATAATCCCCTTCAATCTTTTCGATCAGCTTTGCCCCCTTCCCTTGAATCGAATAGGCTCCGGCTTTTCCCAGGCTCTCTTTTGTGTTGAGATACTCTATGAGTTCCTCCTCTCCAAATGGCTTGATCCAAACATGAGCGGTTTCCACAAGGCTGATGGATAACTCTGTTGCTCTGTGAATCAACGAAAGCCCTGTGTGTACCTGATGGCACTGCCCCTGAAGTTGGCGAAGCATCGATTCTGCTTCTTCAAGATCGTTGGGTTTGCCTAACAGTTTTCCGTCGATTTCGATCACTGTATCACTTCCCACTACAACATGCTGTGGGTGATTATCTGCGACGGATTGGGCTTTGTCTTGGGCAAACTGCTTCGCCTGGTCTGACGGAGAGAGGTCCGGTGAAAGAATTTCTTCACACGTTGGCGCGATGACGTCAAAAGCTATTCCCAATAAAGCCAAGAGTTCCCGCCGACGAGGAGACGTTGAGGCCAATATGATGGAAGGTGAGGGTATCAAGGAAAGAAGAGATTGGGATTAGGCGTGTAGTTCCACCGGCATGGAAGGGGTCGTTCCCTCCTGCATCTGTTCATAGTCCCGTAACACCTTGGCCACATCTTCGGTACTGCTTGTTCGTACCATGTGGTTTCGCATCGCTGCTGCGTGAGGAAACCCACTGCAATACCATCCCAAATGTTTTCGCATTCGCGGGAATCGTTCTTTGGGATTATGTGCTTCAAAGTACGCAGCATGTTCTAACACCATCCGAAATCGGGTTGGAAGATCGAGACCTTCTGCTTTGGGTGAAAAGGTGGTTTCTGATTGCCATGCTTCGCGGAGGGCGGCGATTTGGCGAAAGATCCAAGGGTTCCCTAAAGCCGCGCGTCCAATTAACACACCATCGACTCCATAGGTGGTAATGCGATCTAGGGCTTCCTGAAGTGAGCTAACATCTCCGTTGCCTAACACCACAATTCCTTTTCCCGTCATGCGTTCGGCGGCTAACCCAATGGCTTCCCAATCCGCTTGGCCTCGATACATTTGCTCCAGAGTTCGACCATGAATAGAGATGGCCTCGGGTTGTCCCTGAAGCAAGCACTCACTCCATTCCTCAATGACGATCCTATCGTACCCTAGTCGGGTTTTGACTGAGAGGGGGATCGCTTTTCTCTCTGAAAGGGAGGGAGGTTGATGCCCCTGTTCGGCGTTCATGTCACGGACTTTTTCAATGACAATGGGACGAATCTTACAATTTCGAAGCGTTTGGCCTGCTGCCCAATCCTGTATGCCTTTCTGGGTGGCCTCCATGATGTGTAACGCTAACTCAGGTGTGCGGATCAGTGCCGCTCCACTTCCCGAGGACGCGACATTTTTTGAGGGACATCCCATATTAATGTCGAGGCCATCAAACCCCATTTCGCATACGATGTGGGCGGCCTGGTAAAATAAGTCAGGGTCTTTCCCATAGAGCTGAGCCAGAATCGGTCGTTCCTGCTGTGAATATTGGAAGGCGCCCCACCCACCCTTCCGGCTATGGCAGATTTCTCCGACGCTCGTAAATTCGGTAAACACGATATCGGGGTGACCATGGGTGGCTACAATATGGCGAAAGGCCGAATCGGTGACACCGTCCATGGGTGACAAGCCAATGATTGGAAGAGGAAGTGTTTTCCAGATGCTCATTACTGTGGCCAAGATAGAAAAAAGGGAAAAGCTTTCGAATCCTACGGGATTCTTGAGTTTTGGGGCAATCTAACCGACAAGAAGGATTGCCTTGTTCTGTTTTACACTATCATAAAGCTTTGAAAAATAGGGAATATCCACACTTTCCGGTTTGATTTTCTCCGAACTATTCACCAAGATTGTAAAAGAGATACCTTTATGAATGCCAATTCGAAACAGGGACAATCAACCTTGCCCTCCTCTTCACATTCTTCGAACGGACCAGATTCTACCTCCAATGGATCTCCTATAGATCCGGCTTTTTTGGACAAGGTCCAACGTCTGTTTTCTGAGAATTCATCAGATTTTCGTACCACCCTCATTAAAGAAATGCTCACGGGTATTGTAAAATTACATGAAATGGATGTCGACATTCTGGATATTAAAATTCTTCACCGAGCCTTCAAAGAACTTCGCCATGCCTTTGGAGTGTTTCAGCCCTATGCCCATATCCGCAAAGTGAGTATTTTTGGGTCGGCTCGGACGCCACCTGAGGACCCCAATTTTCAACTTGCTGTCCGATTTGGTCGTCTCCTGAGCGAGAATGAGTATATGGTGATTACTGGCGCTGGGGAAGGCATCATGTGGGCGGGCCATGAAGGAGCGGGAAAGGAACATAGTTTTGGTGTCAATATTATGTTGCCCTTTGAGACTACGGCCAATCCGGTTATTTTAGATGATCCGAAACTGGTGCATCTCAAATATTTTTTCACAAGAAAATTGCTCTTTGTTCGACAATCTCATGCGACGGCACTATTCCCCGGAGGATTTGGTACCTTGGATGAAGGGTATGAATTGCTCACCCTGATTCAAACCGGAAAAGCGAATCCTGTTCCTATTGTGTGCCTCCACGCTCCGGGTTCGGGGTATTGGGATCGGTGGTTAGAATTTAATCGCAAAGAACTCCTTCCTCGAAAACTTATTTGTGAGGCCGATCTCTCCCTGTTTAAAGTGTTTGAGAACGAACACGACGCTTTTGAAGAAATTCAACAGTTTTACCGCAATTATCATTCCATTCGTTTTATTGGGGACAAATTTCTTATTCGCCTTCAGGATTCCTTAACAGATACTCAGCTTCAACATGTGAATAAGGAATTCCGCGATTTAATCGTTGATGGCGACATCACGCAATGCGGTCCATTTCCTGAAGAGGTTGATGAACCGGAGCTTGCCTCGCTCACGCGGTTGGTGTTTCATTATACCCGACGAGATGCAGGTCGTTTACGTCAATTAATCGATTACCTCAATGCCGCGCCAGTCGATCATTCAGCATTGCCCCAGGTTTCTTCTGCTTGATGAATCCTACCGGTATGCAAGTGGTGAGAACAGCTGTTGCACGCACATCGAACAAGGCTTTGTCTCTTGTTGAAATCATGGTATGGTCCATGAAGTTATGGAGTCCGCCGTTGTGAATAGATCGTCTACCGTGAATTCCTCAGTCCGGTTTCAACCCGATGTGGTTCTCTATCATGCCGAATGCATGGATGGATTTGGTGCGGCTTGGGCTATTTGGAAGCGGTACCCTCAAGCCAAGTATATTCCTGTGAAGCATGGGAATGAACCTCCTGCAGGGTTAGAGGGGCAAAAGATTGTGATGGTGGATTTTAGCTATGGTAGAGAGATTATTGAACAGATGGCTGCCTCGACTAGCCAATTCCAAATACTCGATCATCATATTACGGCGCAATCGGCCCTGTCGGATTTCCCCTATGCGTTTTTTGATATGACCAAAAGTGGTGCTGTCTTGGCGTGGGAATGGGCACATGAAGAACCTGTGCCATGGTTAGCCCAGTATATTCAAGATAAAGATCTTTGGCAGTGGCAATTACCGCGTAGCCGAGAAATCTCCGCTGCTTTGGCCTCCTACCCCTTTGACTTTGAAGTGTGGGATTCCTTGCGGCAAGATATTCTGGAGATGGAGGGCGCCGCCATCCTTCGACTGGAAAAGGTGCTGATTGAAGATATTGTTCGAGAATCAATTTTAGTCACCTTTGAAGGAGAAACCGTTCCCGCTGTGTACAGTCCAATATTGACAAGCCAAATTGGTGAACGGTTATGTCAGAAATATCCCTTTTGCATTATCTGGCATCAACAAGAAGACCGTCGGTATTTTAGTCTTCGCTCCCGGGCTGGTACGGTTGATGTGTCCGCAATTGCTGCTCGTTTTGGAGGGGGAGGACATGTCAACGCCGCAGGGTTTTCTGTTTCCCTCGAATCTGAACAAAATCTATTGTTAGATCCTCTGTTTGCACTTCCCCTCCTGAAATAACGGTCCTATATATTATATTGTTCAGCGCGCTTTTCTCTCTTAAAATTGCGATTCCATGATTCCTCTTCGTGATGACAACCCCACCGAAATCAGGCCGTATGTGACCATCGGATTTATTGTGGCCTGCGTGCTGGTTTTTTTGAATCAGGTCTCCCTCCCCGATCGTTATCTTGAAGCGTTTATTTACCAGTATGGCGCGATCCCGGCGGTCGTATTTGGTCATGCCGATTTACCCAATGAACTCATCGCGGTGCCCCCGTTGGGAACCTTGTTCACGAGTATGTTTCTTCATGGAGGATGGATGCACCTTATTGGAAACATGATGTACTTGTGGATCTTTGGAAATAACATTGAGGATGTGATGGGGCATGTGAAGTTTATTATCTTTTACGTGATCTGTGGAATATTAGCAGCCTTAAGCCATGCCATTATTGATACCAATTCCATCGTGCCCATGGTTGGAGCCAGTGGCGCGATCTCGGGAGTGTTAGGTGCTTATTTGCTCCTGTATCCCCGCGCACAAGTTTTAGTTCTTATTCCATTGGGTTTTTTCACTACGTGGCAATATATCCCCGCGTGGATTGTCCTTGGTTTTTGGTTTATTATGCAGTTGCTGAGTGGGGGCATGAGCATTGGCAGTGAAGGTGGAGGAGTAGCCTTCTTTGCGCATATTGGGGGTTTTATTGCGGGCATGGCTCTCATCGGTTTCTTTAAGCATCCCCACGTTCAATTCAATAATCCGGCCCGCCATCATGGGCGATCATGGGATTGATAGTGATACTCTGACACCCTGTGATCGACCTCCAACTATCCGAAAAATAATTTCTTTTTGGAAGGAAATCCCTTGACAGGGTCATGGGGTTAATGTAAATTGCTCGATTCGTGGTCAACACGTTGGTTTTGTTCTTTGACAACTTCATAGCCGAAATGAACGGTAGAATAGTGTATTGAAG
>CAZKRH010000067.1:0-3604 GCA_964555115.1 uncultured Nitrospiraceae bacterium
GTAAATAGGCACGCCGGCCCATCGCCAATTGTCGATTGAGAGCTTAAAGGCACCAAAGGTGTCAGTGCTCGAGGTCGGCGACACGTTGGGTTCCGCGCGGTAGCCTGGCACGGAGCGACCGTTCATGGTTCCAGGACCATATTGCCCCCGTACAGCACAAGTGAGGACGTCTTCGGAGCTGAGCGGACGAATCGCACGAAGGATCTTAGCCTGTTCATCTCGCACCGCGTTGGCCTCAAAGGAAATGGGCGGTTCCATGGTGGTGAGCGATACCAATTGAAAGAGGTGATTGGGGATCATATCCCGAAGGGCCCCGCTTCCTTCATAGTATCCCCCCCGCTGTTCCACTCCCACGGTTTCTGCCGCTGTGATTTGCACATGGTCAATATACTGCCGATTCCAGAGAGGCTCGAAAATGCCATTACCAAATCGGAAGGCCATAATATTTTGTACGGTTTCTTTGCCAAGATAGTGGTCGATGCGGTAGATCTGGTGCTCATTGAGTACGTGTTTAATTTCCTGATTGAGCGCACAGGCAGATTCGTAATCATGCCCAAAGGGCTTCTCGATGATCACATGCCGCCACTGGCCATTCTCCTCCTTGATGAGACCACTTGCCCCAAGCTGCTGAATGATCGTGCCAAAGAAAGTAGGGGCTGTTGCCAGATAAAAAAGATAATTACCCTCCGTGCCGTGATTCTTATCTAATTGGGTCAATCGTTCCTTCAGCTCTTGAAATGTCTTCGGGTCACCAAATTCACCGGACACATAGGAGAATCGAGGCCGAGCATGCTCCCAGCGGTTGGGATCAATCGGAGAGATGGCAAACTCCTTGAGATCATCTCCTACTTTTTGACGGAATTCCTCGTCGGTCATGGTGGGTAATCCAATCCCTACCACGGCGGATGACGTGGAAATCAAATTACTCTTTGCCAGATAGTGGAGGGCGGGAATCAACTTACGTTTGGTCAGGTCACCCGATGCACCAAAGATGACTATCGCGCATGGTGGAGCAGGTGCTCCGGCCATCTCAGCGAACTTTTTTTCCTCTTCTGATGCAGCCATGATTTTCTTTGAGAGTTCAAAGTGTAAGGTTTAAAGTTTCGGGTTCAGAGCTTAGAGTTTCGAGAAAAAAGTTTGGAGTTTCGAATTAGGGGAAACCTCTGCACTTATTTAAATTTAGTTCTTTTGAGGCCAGACTTTTTGAGATATGCCATTAGACCGCCTATCAGGCACGTGATTTCCGTTACATTTCCCATCAGCTGATCAAAAATTTCCGATTTAATATATTATCCGGGGTCGAGAGTTACAAAGAGATGGCTTTTCACCTCGCCTGCAGAACCTTTTGCCATGGAAAGAAAGTGGACAAACTCATTGGTGCCATTTCTCTCAAACCCTTCTGCGACATTGGCCATGATTGAAACAGCAGCCCGGCGAATTTAGTCGCGAAAACTTGGGGCACGCGAAAAATACCCATGTTTCGAAATGGCATTGATATCTCCCCCAAGTGCACGTGCCCTCTGCCACGCCTGCAGCTCCTCAACACTTTCAAATGTCGCCATCCTTTTACTCTGGACTCAGAACTCCAAACCCTGAACTCTTTTCATCCTCCTGTCGCGCGTTCGACATGTCCGCCGAATTCGAATCGCATTGCCGACAAAACCTTATCTGCAAATTCGGCTTCACCGCGAGAACTAAATCGCTGAAACAGTGCTGCCGTGAGAACAGGGACTGGGACGCCTTCATCCACCGCAGCCCCAATCGTCCAACGTCCCTCGCCTGAGTCGGACACGCTTCCAGAAAAATTGCCCAGATCCGGACTTTTCATGAGTGCAATCGCCGTTAGGTCAAGAAGCCAGGATCCTACAACGCTCCCTCGACGCCACAACTCGGTAATGTCCGCCAAGTTGAAATCGTATTGATACGCTTCAGGGTCACGTAATGGAGATGTCTCAGCATCTGCAATATGGTCGCGTTTTCCGATGTTGGCCTGCTGCAAAATATTGAGGCCTTCGGCGTACGCGGCCATGAGCCCATATTCAATTCCGTTGTGCACCATCTTCACAAAATGTCCAGCCCCGACTGGCCCACAGTGAAGATACCCATGTTCTGCTGTGCTGCGAACTTTTTCCCGTCCAGGCGTTGGCGGTGCCGTGTCGATTGGCGGGGACAACGTGGAAAAAATAGGATCCAGATGTTTGACGACATCTGTTTCTCCCCCGATCATCTGGCAATATCCTCGCTCGAGACCCCAGACACCACCGCTTGTCCCCACATCGATATAGTGGATGCCCTTGGATGTCAGTTCTTTGGCCCGGCGGATATCATCACGATAGTATGAATTGCCTCCATCAATAAGAATGTCTTCTTTATCGATTTTGGAGGAGAGGTCCTGGATCATGCCATCGACGAAGGCTGCTGGCACCATCATCCAAATGGCACGGGGCTTTTGCAATTTAGCGACAAAATCGTCGAGTGAGGATGTCCCTGTTGCTCCCTCATTGGCAAGCTCCTGGACAACCTTCTGGGAGACATCATACACCACACAATCGTGGCCATTGTTCATCAGCCGGCGAACCATGTTGGCCCCCATTCGTCCTAGTCCAATCATTCCCAGTTGCATTGTATGGACTCCTTTCCCGTAATCTCTCAGACAGCTTGATGCATAATAACTATTAGGCTGCTAAGAAGTAATGTTCAATAAAAAAGATTTTGAAATAATTCAACCCTCATTTCTCCCTCATTCTTCCCACTCCGGGACGGGCGCAAGCCTTGGAGCCAAAACTCGATACATAGGATGAAGCCGGCGAATCCCAATGGCCCTGCTGAACAGTCAACTCAAAACACCAGAATAGTCCTACTCAGGATTCCCCAGGGGCTTGGGGGTGCAAAGCGAATCGGAAGAAACCGGGCATGCGGAATTGAGGCTGATGACGACCCGAGGGAGAATGAGGTCAGTTATTGAAGGAATATAATGCCGAAAGAATTGAAATAACGACCCGTTCCCTCTCTCCGATCACCTAACAACCTACGTACATCAACCTTGTGTTGCATGAAGCTTTCCGGGCTTCTGCCCCAGTGCCTCCATAGTTTCACGGGCACAGTGTGCCAAATATAGAACACAAAAATCCAGTGTTATTCTACTTCCGTAGAATGAGAGCTCTCGCATTGGGCATTGGCTGAGTGGAGAATTGCCCCTTCGTTTCAAAATGCTGGAGGAACGCGCTGGACCATCAAACTTGGTCAGGTGGAATCCTATGACTCTGACGAGGCAGTTTCTGTACTCGGAGTGCCAAGGGAGGTATTGTCAACTTAACGAAAATTGGACGCTGAACAGACCATTCACCTGGACATAATCCATTGTTTTGTCAGGGACAGGGCAAAGTTGCCGATAAAAACGTTTTGAAGTAACATCAATCCAAAATCGAAAAACATGGCTAAAAATCTACTAGAACAATTGCGAACCATCACCGTTGTGGTTGCAGATACGGGCGACATTCAGGCGATCGAAAAATTCCAGCCCAGAGATGCCACCACCAATCCTTCCTTGATTATGGAAGCCGCTCAGATGGCCCAATATCATGCCTTAGTCGATGAAACCTTA
>CAZKRH010000068.1:0-3115 GCA_964555115.1 uncultured Nitrospiraceae bacterium
GCCATGCAAACCAAATTCTGTGGGATAAAAAGGCGGCTTTTGTTTCGGCTGCGCCGGACGACCTTGCATGGACTCCAACATCGCCGTTTCCTCACCAGCCACATAACTGCCATACCCATCAAACACTTCAATATCTAAATGAAGCCCAGTGCCCAAAATATTTTCACCCAAAAACCCCTTCGCTCGCGCCTCTTCCTTGGCCCGCTCAAAGATAGCTTTTTCTTCTGCAAATTCATGATTGAGGTAAATGTACGCTTTCTTAGATCCAACCGTATGTGCGGCAATCAAACACCCTTCTAATAATTGATGTGGATGGTGTCTAAGCAAATAACGATCTTTAAACGTACCAGGTTCATGCTCCCCCGCATTGCACACAAAATAACGTTCTGTGAGCCGATGATTGAGGACCTTATCCCATTTCAAACCGGTGGGGAAACCCGCTCCACCACGCCCTCGCAAATGTGCTTCCTTCAACTGCGCAACGATCGCTTGGGGATCAGGCTTGATGACACACTGTTTCCAAACCTCATAACCACCTTGCTGGCAATATGACTCGCTATCCCAGGCTTCCCCAGGAATTTCTCGTAACACCCGAGGCGTCATCATCTCATTCATTGTGTTTCTCGATCAGCTGAAATTGGTGTATTCGTCGGATCAAAGACGAGTTGGACAGGTACAACATGTCTTTCTAAATTCTTCACATCACTCACAACCACTATACGAACAGGGTTCTAAAATCGTCAAGCAGACATGGTTACGATCTGTATTGCGACCTTCGTGAAAGGCCCTGTAACCACACAAAGTCGTGAACGATTGCTATCTAGGACTTCTTGTCCATCATGAGATCAACTTGTTCGCACAATTCCTTCACCGCTTGTGCCGAATTTCCTAAGGCAGTTTTCTCCTCAGACGTGAGTGCATATTCAATAATAGCCTCAGCTCCATTCGATCCTAATTTCACCGGCACCCCTAATACCAAATCATCAAATCCATACTCTCCCTCACATGACACCGCACAGGGAAGAATTTTCTTTTGATCTTTTGTCATCGCTTCGACCATTTCCACCACAGAGGCAGCTGGAGCATAGTATGCGCTTCCTGTCTTTAATAGATTTACGATTTCTGCTCCCCCTTCCCGAGTTCGCTTAATTAAGGCATCCAGCATTTCTCTCGAGCACCATTCATTGATGGGGCGGCCGGCAACCGTTGTATACCGAATGAGAGGCACCATTGAATCTCCATGTCCTCCTAGCACCATCGCATGAATATTTTCCACTGATACCTGTAAGGCTTCTGCGATAAAGGAACGAAATCGTGCCGAATCCAGCACGCCAGCCATTCCGAGGACGCGGTTTCTAGGGAATCCGCTGACCCGGTGGGCGACATGAGTCATCACATCTAACGGATTGGAGACAATAATGAGAATCGCATTTGGCGACTGCTTAGCAGTTTCCCGCACGACGGACGAGACAATCTTGGTGTTGGTCTCGAGTAATTCATCCCGGCTCATGCCTGGCCGTCTTGGGATACCCGAGGTGATGATGACAAGATCTGAATCTTTGGTCGCGTCGTAACTATTCGAGCCAGTCACGGTAGAGTCATAGGCGCAGACAGGCCCTGCTTCAACTAAGTCCAGCGCTTTTCCTTGTGGCATACCTTCGACAATATCCACCAACACGATGTCATACCACTTTTTTTCAGCGAGGCGTTGAGCAATGGACCCACCGACATTTCCCGCACCCACCACCGTCACTTTCACTCGATTCATAACGTCACCCATCCCGTTGAGAATTCCAGCCACGCATGGTTAATCATCATCATGACTTGCCCACCCCGCGACTTTAAAATTTATCGTGCAGACAAAATTATCACCGTAATAAAAATTCACTTTAATCTTTTTCTTTCCATATACACGAGCTAAAAAATCCTCAGGCTGCTCCACAAATTCCTGAAAAGTCCCCGCAGGATAGTTGTCCAAATCTTTAAACGCGACGATCATCCCGACTTTGATTTCCTGCAACATTTTGGCTGTGCAATCAGGATAGATTTCCAAAAATTTCTCCCGGATTTCGTCTAGGGTCGGCTCGGGACGATCTCCATCAGGAGAACGCTTCTTAGCAAATTTTGCCTGACGTCGGATATACGGATACTGATTGCCCGTAAAGAGCTTATAGAGCCAGGGTGGCACGTCGGGATTAGTCAAATTGGTCATGAAAGTCTTATCGCACTCCTTCAATATTTACCGTGCCGTCAATCGTTTGTAGATTTTAGGCAATCGTGTCGGAAGGGTCTCTACGTCATCTATGACTAAAAAACCAATGTCTCCGTACATGCGCTTCACATAGTCTGTAGCCGCGTGATCAATGGTAATACAAAACGGGTGGATGCCTTTCAGTCGCGCCTCACGAAGAGCCATTTTGGTATCTTCCAAAGAATATTCATCCGCATAATCATCATCCAAGGGCTTCCCATCGCTAAGCAAGATCAACAGTCGCACTTTCGCAAGCTGCTGCATGAGCCGATGTGTCGCATGACGGATCGCGGCGCCGTCGCGATTTTGTTGACGCGGTTTGACGCCACTAATTTTCAACCCGACACGCCCACCAGATTGCTGATCGAAATCCTTTAAGACATGAATATCCACGTTTTGCCGGCCCTGCCCGGAAAATCCATAGATCGCATACTGATCACCGATGGCTGAAAGCGCCTCGGACAGTAATAGTAAGCCTTCCTTTTCAATGTCAATGACTGGACGAGATCGAGCCCCAATTTGGCGGCCTGTCGACCCACTCATGTCAACAAGAAAAGCCACCGCGACCTGACGATCCTGTTTTCGACGAGAGGAATAGACCTGATCGGACGGTTCATGCCCTTGCTTTCGGTCCACCATCCAAGTCACCAACGCATCAAGATCAATATCTTCCCCACTGGATTGTCGGCTAAGCCGCCGAAAAGCTTCTGGACGAATCGCTTCAAAATAACGACGAATCACACGGATAATCGGTCCATAGGTGTGAAACGTCTCATCCACAAAGTCAGGAGAACCTTCAACACCCGCTTGTTCGATGACTCGACACCATTGAGGGCGGTAGTCACGAATACATCCATCCCACTC
>CAZKRH010000069.1:0-1756 GCA_964555115.1 uncultured Nitrospiraceae bacterium
TTTCTTTTGTGCAAAGAAAGAAATGGTTGCTGCGAAGCGGGATGGCATTACAAGACCTGCCTCTACTTGCGACGTGGGTGTGATAAAGTGGGGGCTGGTTTGTATTTTATAAGGGGCTGTACCATTTAATTAGCCCATATAATGTTTAACCCATTGTTTTAGTTGTCGTAATTGTGTTTTGGGATTGGGGTTGTTAAATCGCCATGCACACTCCTTTAAAAAGAGCGGAAAATGCTTGGCAGGAATACCGTTAAATTTCCGCATGTGCCGCTTGGCCTGGTTCCAGAAATTCTCGATCCCGTTGATGTGATTCTGTTTGTTGGCGAACAATTTCGAATGATTAATCCGATAGTGCTTGAACTCTGACACATCCAGAATGTTGTACCCCCGCCAGTAATCTGTATAGACAATGCTATCGGGCTGGATTTTTTCCTGAATGATGGGCATGAGAGTTTTGCTCTTTGCATCGGGAATGACCTGTGTGTAGACCTTGCCGCCACGTTTGAGGATTCCAAAGACAGGGACTTTACCAGCGGCTCCCCGTCCGCGTTTATCTTTTCGAGTTCCGCCAAAATAGCTTTCATCCAGTTCTATTTCTCCGGTAAAAGCAGTTTCATCCTTCGTGGCCATGCAAATAAGTTCGCGTAAGCGGTGGTAATAATAGGCTGCTGTTTTGAAATTGACACTCGCCAAATCGGCTGCACACCTGGCTGTTGTTCCAGCAACAAAATGCTCAATTAAATGATCTTGTTTTAATTTGCTTAAACGGCTCTTTCGCATGTACCTCAGATAACATTTCCTCAGTTATCTGGTACAGCCCCTAATAGAATTGTGAGTTACGCCACTGGTTTTCATGTTGGACCAAGTTGAAAAACTCCAGTAAAGTTGACAATTCTCGTCTGCGGGACACGGAGATAAAACCCCTTATTGCCTTCAAAAACCTTGTTTGCGACAGAACCACTTAACGAGCTGCAAGCAAAATGGGATATGCTCGCAGAGCGATGACACCACCCCTTATGCGCAAACCACTTCCTTCCAAACCTGAAATGCCTGAGTACGTAACAGACGATAGTTGACCGCCTGCATGGGTATTGTCAACTTAACCCGCTAATGGCAGACTGGTGTGATGAAAATTCAAACACCCAGCTACCAACGTCACCGTTTTCCCTCTGAAATTATCAGTCATGCCGTGTGGTTTTACCATCGGTTCCCCTATGGTCAATAAACTCATCCAGCCTTGCGGTTTCGGAAAAGCGTAAAGAGCTAACCCTCACCAACTGATTCCAAGCATCTTTCTAGAAGAGCTTGACTCCTCACGGGGTTGGGCTTTGTTGTGTTGGCAACGTAAGCCGAATTGGGATCAAGCCACGCATCAAGCCGGCAACCTGATCCCTGAAAAATCAATGGATTCTCTCCAGGGGAATGGTGGGCTCAGGGTGGAATGTTCGTTCAGTTGACAATACCTTTACTTTCCTTTCAAAGAGGAGCAAAATATATATCTAAAACAAAAGGATAATCCCATGGGGTATCTTTTCTTTGGATTAAGTCCCCCTTGTCGAAGTTAACTATGAAGCCCTCAGGGTACTATACGCCCTGAGGGCTTTCATATTTTTAACAAAAGGTGAGACGAACTGCATACGCCGACCGTGAGATTCAGTGTTAAGGCCTTTGAATGTCTGTCGTTCTTTAGGAAACCTTCCAAAGGGAATGCACCAAGGAGGTGTCGCCATGTTCAAAACAAGCCTTTTCAAGGGAA
>CAZKRH010000070.1:0-2021 GCA_964555115.1 uncultured Nitrospiraceae bacterium
GGACTCAAGAGGGTGCCGTTATGGCTCCCCACAAACTCCAACATATCGCAGACCAATCCTTCATATTGTTTGAACTGCCCACTGTAGCCGCGTAATCCAGGTTGAGCCTGTTCCTCGCCTTGCAGAATGGTGGTGGCTTGAAGGACCAATTCCTCCCAAGTGTCAGGTGGATCAAACCCGTAGTGGTCGAGAAGATCTGTGCGGTAGTACAGCATGCCGCTATCGATGCGAGAAGGGACTCCATAGATATGGTTGTGGTAGGTGCCTGCTTCAATAGTGGCGGGCAAAAAATGTTGGCGGTCAGATGGGAGAAACAGATCGTCCAGTGGAAGAGCCCATCCTGCTGCAGCAAACTCTGCAGGCCAAATCACATCCATGAAAAAGAGATCCATGGAGGCATCCTTGTTCTTGAGTTTTTGGGCAAGGAGATCGTGATAGGCCGTTGAGGAATGAGGGGCGATTTCCCGTATTATGCGAATATGAGGAAAGGCCTCTTCAAAGCGAGAGATAGCCTCATCCCAAACCTTCGGGTGATCAGCTTTCCATGTCACAAACCGGAGCGTGGTTGGTGTTGAAGAAGGAACAGTGGATAGGAAATGATCTTCTTCCGCTTGGCCTAGAGAGGGAAGAAAGATGGAAATCGTCAAGAACCAAAAAAACGTAAAAGCGAAAGGAAAAATAAATGGCTGAGTGAGAAGACGATGAAAAATCCTCATGAAGCCTAACCATAAGCTGCCCAAAAATAAAAATCAAAGAAATGTTGAGTGGCCATAGGGGTTGATGAAGAGCAAAGTCTAAACTGCAAGGAGAAGTATGCCGATGTATAAAGAAAGGCCACATTCAAGCTGGAAGTGCACCACGAGCTTCGCGAAAGACTTCGTAGGGCGTCCGATAGTGTAAACACTTGCGCGGACGGTTGTTCAAGAGTTGCTCCACGCGGTGAATAGCCGTCCGTCCCAGTGCCAGAAAATTCGTGCCCTTTGGAAAGAACCGTCGAATTAATCCATTAATCTGTTCCACACTCCCTTTCTCCCAACTGTGGTAGGGCGCACAAAAGAAGGACTGGGTGTCCAAGGCCCTCTTGATCTCTTCATGCAAGGTATTTTCACTCCCATGATCATAGGTGATGGATTGGGTAAGGGCGTCAGGATAGGCGTGCAACCTTCGAAGGATCGCGTGTTTGGTGGCCGCGGCTGTCTTGGTGACCAACAAGCTGAGATGTGTTAGGCGGCTCTTACGCTCGACCAAGACGTTGAGGCCATGCTGGCGGTCTCCGGCCACAAGTGTATCGGCTTCCCAATGCCCATACTCTCGGCGCGCCGTCGCGGCTGGAGCATGTAAGGCCACGCTCGTGCGGTTTGGAATCCTGGCCCCAGTTTTTCGATAGGGTCGCTTCGGTTTCCGTTTCGCATGGTGGCGGGGCAATAACCCACTCAAGTCCGGTGCAACGGCATAAATGTATTGATAAATCGATTCATGACACACCGAGGGCAGCTTCTTCTGTCGGTGTAAGCGGCCTGCGATGAGTTCCGGCGTCCAGCCCTTCTGTAACTGTTGGTGGACATACGCCCGCACGCGTTTCGATTTTAAGCGTTCGCGGCAGGCTCGGTTCTGGAGGCGAGCCCGGGCGAGGATCTGAGCCCTGGGCGGCCAATACTGCCGCCCACCCCAGAGATTGCGTCGCAGTTCGCGACTGATGCTGGCATGACTGCGCTGGAGCCGTCGCGCGATGGTGCGAAGACTGAGCTGTTCATTCCGCCACCCAGAAATCAGGATGCGTTCGGTCAGATCCAAATGCTGATAGTTCTTAGGCATACACCACCTCCTGCTGAAGAAGGATAGAGTGGTGCACTTCGTTTTAGAATATGAGAAGTAAAATTAAATGAACGCAACCTAATTGTTATGATGTCCTTGCTTGACTTTAGATATTGTATAATCGAGATCTCTCGGGGAAATAGGAAAGCACGCAGCGACCCCTAATGTGACTCACTAATGGTTGTTATCATAATCTACTGGGCAGG
>CAZKRH010000071.1:0-2261 GCA_964555115.1 uncultured Nitrospiraceae bacterium
CTCCGGTATCCTTCGTTAGCCGTCTCTTTTTAATTATTTTTTCTTATTTCTTTCTCTGGTCTCCTAGCTGCACAAGCGCTGGTGGTCGTTGGGCGGCGAGGTCGGCGTAGAAGTCTTGGCCTTCGTGGTTGATGACGGTGAAGGCGGGGAAGTCTTCCACTTCGATTTTCCATATTGCTTCCATGCCTAGTTCTTCGTATTCCAGGACTTCCACTTTTTTAATACTATGCTCAGCCAGGCGTGCGGCGGGGCCGCCGATGGAGCCCAGATAAAACCCTCCATATTTTCCGCAGGCTTCGCGCACTTGTTTCGAGCGATTGCCTTTGGCCAGCATGACCATGCTGCCGCCGGCGGCTTGAAACTGATCCACGTAGGAATCCATGCGTCCGGCCGTGGTGGGGCCAAATGAACCTGAGGCATGGCCTTCGGGCTTTTTGGCAGGGCCTGCGTAATAGACCACATGATCTTTGATATATGCTGGGAGACCCTCTCCGGCATCCAGGCGTTCTTTCAATTTGGCGTGGGCGATATCTCGTGCCACCACGATAGGTCCTGTGAGTGAGAGTCGCGTGGCGACCGGATGTTTGCGCAGTTCAGTGAGTATGTCTGGCATGGGTTGATTGAGGTTTATCTTGACCACCGTGCCATCCAAGTCTTTCTCTGTCACCTCGGGAAGATATTGCGCAGGGTTGGTTTCGAGCTGCTCCAGAAAGACACCGTCTTTGGTAATTTTCCCCAATATTTGTCGATCGGCTGAGCATGATACGCCGAGTCCTACTGGGCAAGAGGCCCCATGTCGTGGGAGACGAATGACTCGCACATCATGGGCAAAGTATTTTCCGCCAAATTGTGCGCCGATGCCGGTCTCTGCGCAGAGTTGGAAGATTTGCTTCTCCAGATCCAGGTCGCGAAAGGCGCGGCCCTGGTTGTTTCCTGAGGTGGGGAGGTCATCAAGGTAATGACAGCTGGCGAGTTTGACCGTTTTGAGGGTGAACTCTGCAGACATGCCGCCAACAACCAAAGCCAGATGATAGGGAGGGCAGGCTGATGTGCCCAGGGTGCGTATTTTTTCCCCGACAAAGGTGAGCAGGGATTTTGGATTCAGTAAGGCTTTAGTTTCTTGGTACAAAAAGGTTTTGTTGGCTGATCCTCCGCCCTTGGCAATAAACAGAAAGCGATATTCATTGCCTGATTCGGCATAGAGGTCGATCTGTGCGGGTAGGTTATCGCCGGTATTTTTTTCGGTGTACATGTCCAGCGGGGCCATTTGTGAATAGCGCAGGTTGTGTTGATCGTAGGCTTCATAAATCCCACGGGAGAGGGCCTCGGTATCTTCTCCTGTGGTAAACACCTGTTGGCCCTTATAGCCCAAGGCGATAGCCGTTCCCGTATCCTGGCAGCCGGGCAGGATTCGTCCGGCGGCAATATTGGCATTTTTCAACAGCTCGATGGCCACAAATCGATCATTCTCTGAGGCTTCCGGGTCGTCCAGGATTTTGGCCAATTGAGCGAGATGGCTGGATCGTAATAAATGGGAGACATCATCCATGGCATCCCGGGCCAAGAGCGTCAGGGCTTCTGGTGTAATCTTGAGGATTTCCTTGTCCTCAAAGGTGGTGGTGGAGACATAGTCGGAGGTGAGTTTTCTATACTGGGTAGTATCAGCCCCGTGTTCAAAGATTTCTTGATATTGAAAATCAGCCATTTCATGACTCCTGTTTTTTGCCTTGCCCACTTTTCCCGGGAGGGATTGATGGTGTGTGTCGCCGATTCCCTAAGAAAAACCTGCCCTGATCTTGCCATATTTTCCTTTCTGAATGCACCCCATTTGTGGGATGTCGCGTAATCTCTTGATTCAATATTCTTTGTGTGGATGGATTAGGAAGCATTTTCATTTTGACAGAAAGGTGTGATCACCTTTTACCTTCAATTCTGCAAAAAAATTACAAAGAGAGTTTGGTGAGGGCTGTCGGGATGTTCCCAACATAATTGCGTGTAAGGAACCTGTGTTTTTAGTAAAGGGTATACGTGTGGTAATGAAGGGTGGTAAGTGGGGGAGAGGTGGCTTGTCGAATCAGGGATACATGATGGGCTTTTGGGATTTTGGGGGGTAGGCTTCTGAGGATAACACTTCGATGACATCCTCAAATGATTCTTCTCCAAAAAACTGTAAGGCCCATTCGAGTTGTTTCCGAGGAGAAATGCCCCAGGCTTCCCAGGCATCGAGTAACCGCAATTGTTCGAATGCAGTCAGGCCTGGT
>CAZKRH010000072.1:0-2185 GCA_964555115.1 uncultured Nitrospiraceae bacterium
CCCTTGCCGAGTCAACGCCCCCATCACCCCAAGGGACACGGTCGTCTTCCCCAACCCACTGTGCGTACCGGCAATAATTACTCGAGGATACATAACTAAAATCCCATCTCAGTTTTTGGGTATTCCTCCAGGCTGTTCAAAAATGTTTGCCAGCAAGGCCGCAGGGTCTTTGACGCGCGGAGCGTACAGCAGTACGTGAGTACGACAAAGGCCCGAGAACGCAGCTGGCATCATTTTGGGACAGCCTGGTCAAGGTAAAAAAAATCCCCAGGGTGACTCCCTGAGGATTGGGCCCAGCAAACAATCCTCGACAATACAACCCCTACCCCTCGAGAGGCTGATCGTGCAGGTTTCGGGACAGGTATTCTGGCTCTTGGATCTCTCTACTCCCCGCGCCTTCCCATTTGCTGAAACAAACAGTGGCTGAGGCGGGTTTCGTCCCCAATTACAGCGGCGGGACCGCGAGGGAGTTTCACCCTCTTCCCTCATCTCTCCAAATCTGGAGACCCCTAAAACCTTCAAAGGCTATTAATTTTCAACGAGAAACTCTACTTACTTCCCGCTCCAAAAGTCAACGTGAGATTACTTCGATAGATTAAGGTCATTCGAAGGATCTCAGTTCAAAAAATCTTAGCATCTATTAATTGAAATTTCGTGGTGAAATCGTGTGATTCGAGCACAGACTTCGACCTAATCTGATCGGGTTTTCCACCACTTACGCAGAAGGGAAAACGGGAAACCAAAGGCCAATAGCACCAATTGGCTCCCCTGTCCATCTCGATCAAAAAAGAACCGTGATCCGCGTCCCAAAGACCCACACGGAATTTACGTTGGGGTTTCCTGCCGGGTTGTTTATAAATTGTAAATCAGGTGAAACATGAAATGCATCCGTAATCACGAAACGGTAATAGGTTTCCACATAGTGCTCTTCTTGATTGAATCCAGTCTAAAGATGAGGGCGCTGCCATATGAGCGCGATGAAAAACCCACCCCCAATCGCGCCTGTAATAATTCCAATCGGCACTTCTTGTGGAGCCAAAGCCATACGAGCTCCCACATCAACCCATATGAGAAAAATCGCGCCAACAAGGGCACAAAGAGGAAGCACACGGCGATTATCGCCTCCCACCAGAAAACGGACCATATGAGGCACCATGAGCCCCACAAAACTAATGCCACCACTCAAGGCCACCATGGTTCCTGTGATCAAAGCAGAGATCGTAAACAATTGAAATCGTTCACGCCCGACTTCGACTCCCAAAGTCGCGGCAGCCTCATCTCCAACCATCATGGCATTGAGAGTCCGGGCATGTACAAGCAGATACACCAACCCAACCAGCAGAACAACACTTGGAACCCAGAGATGGCTCCATCTAGCAAGCCCGAGTCCCCCTAACATCCAAAAGACCACGGAATGACTCGCGCGTTGGTCTCCAAGAAAGATTAAGAAATAGGTCAACCCCATCAACACAAAATACACCGCCACACCGGCAAGGATTAATTGGTCGGAACTGACACCTCCCCTCCGTGAGGCAATTCCTAATACCATCAGTAACGCGAGCAATGCCCCAACAAAAGCGGCAATTGGCACGCTATAGGCTCCTAAAAAATTTCCAACATGCACGATAACCGTGACCGCGCCTAAAGCCGCACCAGCGGAAATGCCAAACAAGTACGGATCGACTAACGGATTTCGAGTCGCGGCCTGTAGAACTGCACCCACCACCGCCAACCCAGCCCCTACCAATGCGCCAAGAATGACTCGGGGTAATCGAATGCTCCAGACAATGTTGTCATGGCCTTGGTCCCAATTCGCTTCCAAGACATTCGCGAAGACATGATTCGTCATGATTTTCCAGACCGTCCCAAAGGAAACAGAAATGGGACCAAGTGCCACAGCTGCTGTCACGGTCACCATCAACACCAATCCTAGAAAACCTAAGAGTGCAGAGATAGGCCCTCGATAGGTTCCTGAAACTCCCGAAACTTTTCCCCAATCTCCGTTCATGGGAACAGGTCCGGATAGAGGGCCGCTGCCAACTTCTCAATGGCAGGAATATTCCGAGGACTCGGGGTTAATTCTGTGTAGTTGAGCACGAGGTAGCGGTTCCGTTTTATTGCCTCCACATCTTTTAAAGGAGGGAAGGCTCGCAGAAATTCCCATCTATCTTTCCCACTCCCATCT
>CAZKRH010000073.1:0-18879 GCA_964555115.1 uncultured Nitrospiraceae bacterium
GAATAGCTTTTGAACAATCGTAATGCATCAGATATTTAGCCATTCGAACTCCTTCAAGTGGAATTCTTGGCGGTTGATGCGTAATAAAATCAGCCAGCCACTTATTGAGATGAGCAAGAGGCAGAACAACAGCGCGAGGCAACTTCACGCTAGGGGCTTTAATTCCGGTGAGTTGACTAAGCATTTCAAACAGTTCTCGCAGCATGACATTCCGATGACCAAGGATATACCGTTGACCAAGCCGGCCACGCTCCATCGCATGGACATGCCCGACGGCCACATCATCCACATTAATGAGATTCATACCTGTTTCCACGTAAGCGGGCATACGGCCTTTCATAAAATCCACAATAATTTGCCCAGTGGGCGTAGGCTTAATATCATATTCCCCGACAGGGGCAGAGGGATTCACGATAACAATCGGCAGCCCAGCCTCTGCAAGTTTCTGGACTTCTTGCTCAGCTAAATACTTAGAACGTTTGTAATCTCCAGCCATTTGAGCCAAAGAAATTGGCGTTTCTTCTGTTCCTAATCCACCACTCTCTGGAAGTCCAATAGCGCCAATGGTGCTGGTGTAGACGATACGCTCAACGCCGACATCCCTGGCTAATTCCAACAAACGCTTGGTGCCTTCGACATTAATTTTATAAAAAATCGAAGGATCACGAGCCCACAACGCATAATGTGCCCCAACATGATACAGCTGCCGACAACCCTCGAGCGCAGGATGGAGCGAAGCAGAATCAAGAAGATCTCCTGTTGCCACCTCAACAGAACAACCATCTAAATTTTTGAGATTACTCTGGGGTCTGACGAGAACCCGAACAGAAATGCCAGTTTTCAGAAGAGCTCGCACAACTGCCGACCCGATAAATCCAGTAGCTCCCGTGACTAAAACTTTCATGATCGACTTCTCACTACACGTGTATGGGAAAATTCAACAACACACCAAAAGGATTGGAGAGCCCTCCTCATTCCGTATCAAATGGGTTGTACCACAAAAATAAAAAAGTTGCCGATCATGAACATGAGGTTGCAGTGGCGTCAGGAAAAAGAAGAGAGGAAAAGGAAACTGTGGAAGAAAAATCTCGTAGAATACGGGAAGTCCTAACTTCGTCGATTGACTATATAGCGGGCAATCTCCCGCAAGGGATCGGCTTTGTCGTCAAAAAGTTCGAGCCGCTGAATGGCCCGATCCACACAATCTTGGGCCAATTTTTTAGCACCGTCTAACCCATACAAGGAGGGATAGGTTTGCTTCCCCCGTTCAGCATCGGTATTGGCATCCTTGCCTAATTCCTCACGTGTGCCTGTAACATTCAACACATCATCGGCAATTTGAAACGCCAACCCAATATCCTCGGCATAACCCGTGAGGTGTTCGAGTTGTGTGTCATTGGCACCAGAGAGGAGGGCTCCAGCCCGAACTGAGGCGCGAATTAACTTACCTGTCTTATGAACATGAATTTTCTGGAGGTCTCCACGAGCAACCGTTTGATTCTCTGCTAGAATATCAAGCACTTGACCACCAACCATCCCTTGGTTCCCCGATCCCACCGCCAATTCATAAATGATTTGAACCTGACAAGATGGCTCCACATCACTGACTAAATCGGGACGGCTGCAAAATTCAAAGGCCATGGTTTGCAAGCCATCCCCGGCCAGAATGGCCATCGCTTCGCCATACACCTTATGATTGGTTGGCTTTCCCCGACGAAAATCGTCGTTATCCATGGCCGGAAGATCATCATGTATCAAGGAATAGGTATGAATGCATTCAAAAGCACAGGCCACGGGTAACAACGCCTTTGGCGGAGTCCCCACAGCCTCCGCGGCTGCAATGGTCAAAATTGGACGAATACGTTTCCCTCCGGCCAAAAGGCTATACCGAATCGCCTCATAGAGTGTCGCCGGGGAAGTATTGGCTTGCGGGACCTGCGCGTCTAAAAATTGGTCAACTTCCTCTCGCCTCTTGCCCAGATAGTCTTCTATTTTCATCCCCGATCTTTCATTCGTCATTATCTCGATCAATTATGGATAAAAGAAACCCAGATTCAAGTGGATCAGTCACATGATCATCATCAACAGCTAGGTAGTGGGGTGCTAACAAATTCCTCCATTGAGACCGACTGAAGGCAGGGGGCATACTTCCGCCGCACCAAGCAGGGAAATCGGGCCAGGAGGCTATCAAAGGGGTTTTTCCCTGTCAAACCTAACCAGAGAGACCTCAGAGCTCACGAATTCACGGAGTTTCATGCGACTGATTGTATTTTCTACGGGGGGCCAGTTATACTTTTCCCCATGAGTATTCGTAAAGCTGGTGGTGAATGGGTTCCTCTCATGTTAGGGATCGAACCTGAAACCTGTGGCGTGTGCAAAGAAGGGCTCTACCGTGATACCACTCTATTTCGTGGAGGATGGGCCAGATGTTCGTTGTGCAATCACTTTGTTCATTATGCATGTTTGGCCAGCGGAAAAGTAAAATTCCTTAAGCGCCGTCCCAGAGTGTGCAAACATTGCGATGAGGGGGCTCCTTCCTCAACCTCGCTTCCTTCCCAATCCTCACAAAAGTCCCCATCCTCACAAGAATCGACTGTGGGCTGATGAACGCTCCACTCAGCGTCCCCAAAGCAGATCACAAGACATCGTCGATCGCACCCACCGTTCAACTTGTTCTTGCCACCATTTTATTATTTTGGAGTGGATTTTTTACGACGGACTTTTTCCTCAGTGGCGTCTATACCTGGCCCCGTGCTAGTCGCGCCCTCACCTTAACCTTAGTAGCAATCATTTTGACATATGAATTCGTGTACAAGGAACAACGAGCACGTTCCATTACCTATTCTCCTACCCGCCATCTCAAACTCGTCTTTTATTGCTGTGTTCTCCCCTATATGCTTGGTTCATTAGCTCTGCTATTATTGGTCAGCCTCGGATAATTTTCCTAATCGGGAGACAGACATTCCTCACGGAATCTGTCAACACCTGGCTTAACCTCATACACAGGTTTGTCAATACTGAATGAAAGAAAGCAAGTATTGAGAAAACCCCTATAGAAATTTGTTGTTATCCTCACTCATGACCAAGAAGGAGAAATTATGAAAAACGTAGACTTAACTGTGGAAGGCACGACGCTCACCATTAAGATCGATCTTTCAAAAGAATTTGGACCGTCCTCCTCTGGAAAAACAATCATCATTGCGAGCTCAGAAGGAAATGTGACGATTCCCGGTAGGGAAGAGAAAATTGGCTTGAATGTGTATAAAAAGAAATAAGGCAAAGGCCTCAATGTAACTTAGGAAGCCCAACTTTCTTTTAACACCTGAGCGGTCCAAGATTGATTTGATGCAATGAGATCAGCGGGAGACCCTTTCGCCACGATTTCTCCACCGCGAACACCCCCCTCTGGCCCTAAATCAATAATCCAATCGGCATTTCGAATGACATCCAAATTATGTTCGATGACCACCACGGTATTCCCGGCTTCCACTAATTGATTGAGAACATCCAGAAGCCGTTGAATATCGGCAAAATGGAGTCCCGTGGTCGGCTCATCGAGAATATACAGGGTTCGCCCTGTTGCCCGTTTAGATAATTCACGAGACAACTTAATTCGTTGAGCCTCGCCCCCTGATAATGTGGTGGCCGATTGCCCGAGTTTCATGTAATGCAATCCGACCGCTGACAAGGTGCTCAGCTTGGCTTTAAGGACGGGAATATTGGTAAAAAACTCTAATGCTTCCTCTACCGTCATATCCAAAATTGCGGCAATGTTTTTCCCCTTGTAGTGCACATCCAAGGTTTCCCGGTTATACCGCTGGCCTTTACATACTTCGCAGGTCACATAAATATCCGGTAAAAAATGCATTTCAATCTTGATGAGGCCATCCCCTTGGCAGGCCTCACATCGGCCTCCCTTGACATTAAAACTATACCGCCCAGGCTTATAACCCCGCACTCGAGATTCAGGAAGATTGGCAAAGACATCACGAATAAAACTAAAAAGTCCCGTATACGTGGCAGGGTTTGATCGAGGAGTTCGGCCAATGGGAGACTGGTCAATATCAATAACCTTATCCAGGGCATCCACACCCTTAATCGCCTTGCACCCATCAATTTTTGGCTTTTTTTGAAAAAGGAGTTGGGAAAGCGAGTGGAACAACACCTCAAGAATGAGCGTGCTTTTCCCGGAACCAGACACTCCTGTTACACAGGTGAAGAGTCCGAGGGGAATCTGGGTCGTCACATTTTTTAAATTATGTTTCGAGGCATTGACAATGGTCAGATGGCCCTTGGGTGTTCGAATTCGTGGAGGAAGACTGACACGTTTGGATCGCTGTAAATATTGACCCGTGAGGGATTGAGGATTGGCCATGATATCGGCTGGGCTTCCCTGAGCAATAATTTGTCCCCCATGGACTCCAGCCCCTGGCCCCATATCAATAAGATGATCGGCCGCGAGCATCGTTTCCGTATCATGTTCGACCACCACCACGCTATTGCCCATATCCCGAAGCCGCAATAAGGTGTGAAGTAACCGCCGATTATCTCGCTGATGAAGCCCAATACTCGGTTCATCTAAAATATAGAGCACGCCAACCAAACCTGATCCAATTTGGGTCGCCAACCGAATGCGTTGACCCTCCCCTCCTGAAAGAGTGCCCGCAGGACGATCAAGAGTGAGATAATCCAATCCCACATTCATGAGAAATTCAAGACGCTCTTTAATTTCTTTGAGAATACGCTGTCCAATCACACGGTCACGTTCAGAGAGCTCAAGCAGGGCAAAAAAGTTTTCCGCCTCTCGAATGGATAGTTGAGTGATTGCGCTAATGGATTGGTCAGCAATTTTAATGGAAAGGCTTTCAGGTTTGAGACGAGCACCCTGACAGACCGAACACGGATCCATTTGGAAAAAATCATGGGCTTCGGGACACCCAGACGCCAACTCAAACCCAATTCCATCACAAGCGGGACATGCCCCATGGGGGCTATTAAATGAAAAAATACGAGGTGTCACCTCGGAATAACTGATTCCACATTGAATACAGGCTAACTTATCACTATAGACAGTTGTCGTCCCATCTTCTCCTACAATTCCTACCAATCCATGGGACAGCCCCAGTGTGGTTTCTAATGAATCAGCGAGACGACGACTAAACGCATGGTCGGGTTTCACCACTAACCGATCAACAATGATTTCGATCGTATGTTTTTGGTGCTTTTTTAAAGAAACGGATTCAGCTAAATCGATGACCTTTCCATCGATCCTGGCGCGAACATACCCGGCGCGCCGCGCATCAAGGAGTTCTTTTCGATACTCCCCCTTTCGATCTCGAACAATGGGAGCAAGAATCTGGATTTTGCTGCCCGCACTCATGAGACTGATGGCATCAGCCATTTGTTGCACGGTTTGGGCAGAGATGGGATCACCGCATTGGGGACAAAACGGTTGACCTAAACGAGCAAAAAGCAATCGCAGGTAGTCATAAATTTCCGTGACCGTCCCCACCGTCGATCGGGGATTATGGCTGGTATTTTTTTGCTCAATGGAAATGGCAGGAGAAAGGCCTTCAATGGAGTCCACATCAGGTTTTCCCATTTGCTCAAGAAATTGCCGCGCATAGGCAGAAAGAGATTCGACGTACCGCCGTTGCCCTTCCGCATACATGGTGTCGAACGCCAAGGAAGATTTTCCTGAACCACTTAATCCCGTAATCACCACTAATTGGTCACGTGGGATTTCGATGTCTAGGTTCTTCAGATTGTGTTCTCGAGCACCCTTTATATGAATGGAATGAGCCATGGTGACCGGAATTATACCAAATTCTCCAGTATTCGACGGATGGACAAGCGACCATGTACAATGAACCAAGGGAGGGGCCAGAATCAAATTGGAGTAAGGCCGTTGACCCATTCAATTCTGAATTATTTACCAAAACCGGCCTTTCCCGTTTGACCACGGAATAAGCCTTGAGTACAATCATCAACCGTTTACAGACAACTTAGGAGTGATCCGACCTACGTTCCTACCTGGTCACTTCTACCCCCCGGTTAAGGAGGAATACATGGCACCACAGTTTTTCCGAATACTGTTCATTGGGCTCATTGTATTAGGCATGCTGGGCGGACCCGCCATTGCGAAAAAATATGAATTGACGAGAAATAATATCACAGATCCCCAAGCCATTGATGGCCTGCAAGTTTCACTATATAAGGTCAAACTTGGGGATTCTGAAATTGATGCCGTGGAAGAATTGGTGAATGGCAAAATTCCTGGTGTTCGCGTTGAACGAGAGGGAGTGTTCATCCTGTTATGGGACCAACAAAACCCTCAAGGTCCCATGGCGGGGGTGCGAATCATGGATGGCAGGGTTGACTTCATTTTTGTCAATAACCGATTTGCCTATAAAACCCGAGGAATCTTTCGCCGGGTCTTAACGAGTAAAAGTGCAAAGGAAATCCGTGAATTATTAGGCCCCGAGTCCTATGGTAACGAAAATGTGATGGGTGCGATGTTGAAATACGAAGAACAAGGCTTTCTCGTGAACTTTTTAGGTCGTGATGTGAATATTGAATTTGAATTACCGTGAATGCACTCCTATCCACCTCTCACCAATAGAGAGAGGTTCCCCCCTGACCTGGCGACATATTACATACCTTTGGAACTATTCCCTTCACAACGGAGGGAAATCGATTCCCTCTCCATGTAAAAAATATAGGCTTCTTTCTCTGTCCGGTTTCTATTTTTCTCTTCCTGTTGCACCATGAACGATCGTCTTGTAACCCAACATCTGGTTGAAGAAGAAAAGGGAATAGAGAGTTCGCTACGCCCCAAAGTCTTGGACCAATTTATTGGCCAAGCACGCGTCAAGGAATCGTTGCGTATTTGTATGGAAGCAGCCACTCGACGCAATGAAGCTCTCGATCATGCGATTTTTTATGGCCCTCCTGGTTTAGGGAAGACCACCATCGCTCATATTATCGCGCGAGAAATGGGTGGAACCATTCACTCGACCTCGGGGTTAGTTCTCACCCATCCAGGAGATTTAGCGGCGGTCCTAACCAATCTACAAGAAAAAGACGTCCTCTTTATCGATGAAATTCACCGACTACCCCCTGCGGTGGAAGAGGCTCTGTATCCCGCAATGGAAGATTTCCAAATTGATCTCATCATCGGACAAGGACCGTCAGCTCGAACGATGAAACTCGATCTTCCGCCTTTTACCTTGATCGGGGCCACCACACGAGCAGGCGCATTAACCTCGCCGTTACGGGAACGATTCGGTTTGGTGTACAGGTTGGACTTTTACCAACCCGAGGAATTGGAAATTATTGTAACACGATCCTCCAAACTCTTAGGGGTGGCCCTTGAACCAGAGGGTGCACAAGAAATTGGCACCAGAGCTCGAGGAACACCTCGAATTGCCAATCGCTTAATCAAACGAGTCCGAGACTATGCCGAAGTCAAGGCGGAAGGAATCATTACTCGAGATGTGGCTCAAGAAGCCTTAGAATGGTTGGGGGTTGATGAGGCGGGATTTGATGAGATGGATCGAAAAATTTTATTGACCATTTTGGAAAAATTTCAAGGAGGTCCGGTGGGAGTAGAAGCACTAGCGGCTGCCGTACAAGAAGAAAAAGCCACCATCGAAGATGTGTATGAACCCTTCCTCATTCAAACAGGGTACCTGGATCGCACATCCCGCGGGCGCCAAGCCACGGCGTTGACCTATCAACATTTTGGGAAAAAGAAAGACTTATTTGATTAGATATTTGGGTTCAGTTGGTTGCCAGAAATACAGGCAGAATCAATTCGCCACCATCTCCTCCCGCATTGACCAGTCCTACTTAGACAGTTTCACCCTCCCCGTTTATTTCTGAGCTCCACGAAGGTCGTTCTCAGGAAACCGGTTAAGAGGTCATCTCTTGAACGGAAGCAGGAGAATCCTGTGGGTCATGAAAGAAATGCGCATAGCCTTGTAAAATTTCATCGGGGATCAGGCCCTCCTCCTCGAGAGCCTTATTGTAAAATTGCTTGGCCCGCGCATAGTCTCCCATCCGATGGTAAAAATCACCAGCCGTAAGAGCGGACTCCTGTACTGGATGAAACTGTTCATTTGCCGCTTGTCGTTCTCTTTGCCATTCGACCCATTTTTCTTCCACCAGAGCTTTCAAAGAAGATAAAGTAGTATTCGATTGAAGGTCCTCCGTAATAAATTCCAGCCGTTGGTTCGCTAGTGATATTTGGTGAAGCGCAAGGGGAAGTTCAATGGCCTGCTGGATGATGTCGGGAGTGGAAGGGCGTCCGGAGTGATGGGACAAGACCTGCTCAAAGGAGAAAGTCGCCTGTTGGACTAAATCCAGTTCCAGGCAAGCCTGAAACAGATCGTGGGGAGTGTCAAAGGAATCAGGCTCACCCTCCACCCGCAGGACACGTTGCATACGAACGACTCGTCCCTCTAAGTGAACAATATAGTCCCGAAACATGGTGGCAACCTGTTCCAACCGTCCGTAATACCGCAAGCCCCGGTCAGTTTCTTTATCCCGACGATCTTCTGGATCCTTCGTCTGATCCACCGCACGAGTGTCCTCCGTCAATTGTCGCTCTAAAGAAATGTCCATCCAATGCAATAATTTCCGCAATAGAGCATATCGAGGAATCAGTCCAGTCAGTCGTTCAACTCGTTGACCTAGACGGATTAATTCCGAATCCACCGCTTGGGAAGTTTGCCGTTTTTCCTGAATGCGTTCTAATAATTGAGAGACATGTCTCGCCGTCCTCGCTAGACGAAAACAATCTCGACTGCGGGCATGAATTTCGTCTACCAATTCCTTCCACTGCGGTGGATCCTCATCCCCCATCAGACCATTGAGCAGCGACATAACATCCACCGGCTCTCTTGGGCACCACTCCAGCAGCACATCCGCCAACCGTCCAATCTCAGCTCCTTCAATGTTCAATCCGCCCTCGGTGGCATTCACCACATCACCAGAAAAACGAGCGATCTTTTTCTCGAAAATGGCTTTGTAATTGAGGAAGGTCGGTTCAGTACGAACAGATTGTCCAAAGATATCCTTGACCCATCGACTGCGAGTTTTCACCACTTCAAAATCTGAGGGGGAAAGGTAGGAACTGCCTTTCGCATGCATCCCCTCATTGGAATAGGACAGATCTTGACCAACAAGGATGATTTTTTGGCAACCCAACCATTCGGCCAAATTAAATCCAACATGAACTTGGCACATCGTTTCTTGTTCCAACGTACCTTTGGATAACCAAAACCGTTGCAGCCACTGATAGGCAGGAATGGAACAATCAAACACAAACTTTTTCCCAGGAAAATACTTCACTATTTGAGGATTCGTGGCCGGATGAAACACAAGCGAGACGCTTGATGGAATATCTAGCCCCTCATACTTCCGATAAGTTTCTTCCTGAGGGTCCGCACTGACGACAAAATCTGGAATGATTCCGCGAACCAAGAGGAAGCGCAAGGCCGTATCGGCACAAATGATAACGGAGCGACCCTTGGCCCCATGAAGATGGCGCACATTCTTTTCTAAGGAAGGACCAGCTGCCACTAAGACCGCAGGGAGATTAGGGACAAGATTCCGAAGGTGTTGAATGCCGGGACTCATAAGAATATGAGGAATATTTTCGAACACACTCGACATAAATTGTGCTCCACGTCTGCTTAACGCATTTTGGCTGGCCAGGGCTGTAGTATGACAACGCAAAATGTCCTTTTGAATGGTGGTGCGAATAGCTGGTGAGATTAGGCGACCCGTGGCCTCAGCCCCAACCGTCCGCACAGCCGTACCTGTCTGCGCCATCAACAAGGCACAGACATCACCAAACTGATCAGGAGATCCAACCAAAAATTTGACCTTGGGAGATTCCAGGAGTTCAGTTAAATCCGTTTCTTGGAGGGCGGTCAAAAAGATGCCAGGATCGGGTTCCACAATGAGAAGGCTCGCCTGATCGGGTAAACATTGAGCCATGGCAACGGACAAATACCCAAGTTCAAGGCCTAACACCACCGTCACACCTTCAGCGTTGAGGGCCAGGTGAAGGGCCATCTCTTCCATCACCTCAATAGGATCCTGAGAATCATGAAGTTCCACCTCTTCACCTGAGGCTGTCTGAACATGGAGACACAAGGGACCACGTTGAGACGGTGACAGTCGAAGATGGGTGGTGGAAATGGGACGATCCAACAGAGACACGAGTTCAGCATGGTGATGGAGAAGACTGTTGTAGTTTTTTTCATAGATGGTCATGGGGGAGAAATCCTTTCCTGGCAATCGACTGTCATACCGCAAGGATAGTCCATAGGGTCTCGTCGACAAGAAAAACTTTGGCATTCCCAAGGAATACAAAGCCCATGCCAAAGCCCTTTCTGATTTCCCCACTAAGGATTTCCTTGTATTTCCATAGTTTTCCCCTGAATAAGAGAACCTAACCAGCATGTTTGAACAGGAATTGGTAGGAAAGCCCATACAACCAGGAAAAATCTACCTAATGGGGACTGTCCTAAAAGTCCGCCAGCGGCGTTCTCGGGCTTTTGTCGGGGCCTTCGGCGTGCACAAGCTTGGCGCTCTTCGCGCCGTACACCCTCACGTACTCCGAGTACGCTCCGGGCCCCAAAAACCCTGCGGCCTTGCTGGACGAACCTTTTTGAACAGCCCCTTTTCTTCATGAAACTTGAAGGGGTAAGGAAGTCGTCTCCAAATCTCAAAATTTTCTGAATGATTCAACAGACATCCCAACCCCCTGTGTGGGCTGCCCTTCCTTTTTCTTGACAAACGATTTAGCCCAATGCTACGTCCTTTGAATGCTCCAATCTTCCAGAAAAACCATCGAAGCTCCGGCTGGGGAAGCCGTATCGAAGTGGTCAGGATCTTCTCGAGAACAAGCCGTCCAGCGAATGTTCACGGCCATTGCACGATATTACGACCTCAATAATTCCTTACTCAGTTTTGGATTGCATCATCGGTGGAAACGCCAAACGGTCCGATGGATCCCCGCAACGAATGGAGGACGAGCCCTGGACCTCGGTGCCGGAACGGGCGATCTCGCCATGCTCCTGGATCAACGTTTGGGACACACCGGCCACGTCACCGCCATGGATCTCAATTTTGCCATGTTGCGAGAAGGTGTGCGAAAAATAACCAATCGCCATCTTGCCCATCGAATTCTGTGCTGTCAGGGAAACGCGGAACGATTAACGTTTGGGGATTCCATCTTTGATGCGATCACAGCCGGTTTTTGTATTCGAAATGTGGGGAACCGACCCCAAGCCTTTTCAGAAATTTACCGTGTCCTGAAACCAGGGGGACGATTTGTCTGTCTGGAATTTTCCCGACCCATCTATGGCTGGTTACGAACCTTGTACGATTGGTACTCGTTTCATCTATTACCGTGGATTGGAACCAAGGTCGCCCGAGACCATACGGAAGTGTATCACTACCTTCCTGCCTCTATTCGCACTTTTCCCGATCAAGAACGCCTTTCTGATATGCTTCGACAAGCTGGCTTCGCCGAGGTGGAGTATCAAAACCTTTCTGGTGGAATTGTCGCCATTCACATTGCCAAAAAGTCACCTTCATGAATTCGCTCCTGTACATCTTTTTACCCTGCAAAAAAGTCTACCCCACTGGGATTACCTACTTAGCGGACTTCATCCATCGACGTCGGCCAGAAGTCCGACAACAAATCCTCGACCTCTCCCTCTACCCTGAGGATGAACGTCCCCAAGTCCTGCGTGAAACAGTCCAGACCTTTCAGCCAGACCTTGTGTGTTTTTCTTGGAGAGATATTCAAATCTTTTCTCCCCATGAAGGGGACCCCTCCCTAGAGCAAGCCTTTAACTTTTACTATGCCAGTAATCCCCTCAAGCGAATTATGGCATCGTTCCAGGGACTCAGAAATTTATACCGCTACTACCAGGACATCCGGCGCAACCTCTCCTACCCCTGGCTGATTCACAAAGAATTTCCTAAGTCCCGGCTCATGATCGGCGGGGGGGCCTTCACAGCCTTTGCAGATCAACTGATCGAGAAACTGCCTGAAGGAACCTTGGGAATTTTAGGGGAAGGCGAAGATGCTATTTTGAAAGTATTGAATGACGAACCGCTTACCGACGAACGGTTTATCATCCGGGAGCAAGGCCACATCACCAAAGGGACGAAACATACTCCAGCCATGCTGGATGCCCTCACCGTAGACATCCCATATCTCACATCCATTTTCCCCCAATATCAGGAATACGTGGGCGAGTGCATTGGGGTCCAAACCAAACGAGGCTGCCCTTACGATTGTGCTTTTTGTTTATATCCCTACATTGAAGGGAAACGGGTCCGGTACCGACCGGCCGAAAATGTGGTCAAAGATATTTCCCAGTATTACCATCAGTGGGGAGCCCGCCGATTTTGGTTTACCGATGCCCAATTCATTACCGGTAAAGATGCCTATCCCCAATGCACAGAAATTTTAGAACGAATTATTGCAGAGAAGTTAGATATTGAATGGTCAGGATATGTGCGAACGTCCTTGATAACGCAAGATCTCGCCAAGCTCATGGTCAAATCCGGCGTCGGTGATTTAGAGGTCGCGATTACCGCAGGATCCCAAAAGGTCCTGAATAGTCTGCACATGGGATTTAAGCTGGAACACCTCTATGATGGCTGTCGATATCTGCAAGAGGCTGGCTTTCAAGGTCGGGTCATTCTCAACTATTCGCTAAATTCCCCTGAAGAAACGGAAGAAACCCTCTTGCAAAGTATTGAGTCCTACAAAATGGTGGCCTCTATTCTTGGAGTAGATCGAGTGTTCCCATTGATGTTTTTTCTGGGAGTGCAACCCAATACCGACTTGGAAGCAAGATTGCTCTCCGAAGGGTATCTTTCCGCAGGATATAATCCCCTCAGCCTCACGCCCTGGAACATCAAGAAAATGCTCTACAACCCGGCACCCCTGAACAAAATCATCGCAAAAGCCTGTCTGGCAGCATGGGGCCGGAAACATGGAAGCCGCGATCCTCGAGCATGGTCAGGGAGCTTCAGCCAAAGCGCCACCCAACAACAGGGGCACAGCTATGCTGATTCAAGTTTATCCAAAGGCCTGGAAACCAATTCTGGCCGAGATGTGCTCCTCACACTCGAAGAAATTCTGCGTGCCAGAAAGCCTTCTCACACTTCCCCGATTCCTTCCAGCGTTACCCCCTCCCATTCCGCCAAATAAGGCATTGATAGACCTTCCTGAAAATAGTTTGGGAATGGACATTATAAGATCCTTGGAATGAAAAATGGTAAATCGCAAAACAAGGTATCCGAATTCCGGTGTCACCAAAAGTACAATTTGAGTAGCGCAAGACGCGCAGCAGGCAAGCCTGGAAGGGATTTTCAGGAAAATGGGAAAAAAGAGAAGATGATTGAGGGAAAGAAACTTGACTTATTCGGTGATCGTAAACTTCATGGTCCCAACCACATTGGGATCGTAAAGTTCCTGACCGGGGCTTTCAAAAAAGAGACGTAGCAAGTATTGGCCAACCTTCCATCCACCTTCCGGTTGAAACACCTCCAGATACCCAGACTTTTCATTCATTTCGAGCATCAGCGCATCGGTCCCATCCGGTTCATCAGCCCGGGTTTTTCCATCGGGCAAATAATACCAGGCCGCCCGATATTGTGAGGGCGCATCTAATGGGGATATGGCAAACACAATATAAAATATCTCGGTGTCTTTGGGAAATTCCGAGACACCGGGATCCACAGGAATTACATAGGCATCATCCGTCAACCACCCAGATCGCCCATACGACTCCCAAGGAGTGTCCACCTCCCTCGCCATAGCAATCCAATTGTAAGAAGATTGAGGTTTTGTCCAATTGGTTTGATCAATAGGCAAAGCCTCGCCATCTCCTCGTGTATCACCAACCTTTTCTTTGCTAGCAGGGTTTTGATCAAATACATTGCCCTGAGCAATTCCAAGCCCAACGAAAAGAACAAATAGGGGAGCCACAATACTCAATAAAAGGGAACGATTCAGCACAATACCTTGCATTATCTGATACGGTCTCTGTGAATTGGAATCCATGACCCACCTCCAGATCACCGTGATGCTTACACCCCCGTAAAATACCTTAACCCTATCTCCCTCCCTTGCGCAACGGGAGAGAATAACTCGAAAAACACCAATGGAAATATGACGAAATGGAGGAGAGAAAGAAGGTATGTGAGACTATGAGAGGAAAATGGTGAAGGGAGACAATCAACGAGCCCTCGTCTGAAAACGGTTTATTTAGGAACAAGTATTAAAACTAATCATGGGGACGGGGCCGGAACTCGAGTCCCTTCGGTAGCCTGACGTCGGCGTTCTACAATACTATCGGCAATTTCGGTCAAATGTTGTTCGAGAATCAGGCGAAGCGGACTGCCAGGTTGATAATCGGCGGGCGCCATGAAATGGACTCGATCTGCGTGGTGCGTCAAATCGTAACATTTTTTGAAGGACCGTCGGCTTGGGTCATCCGGATTATAGACCGCCACCGCTAACCCACCGTTTTTCTTAATCACGGTAAAACAGGGCACATCCGTGGGCCCATCCCCAACATAGATCATATGATGAAACGGAACACGTCGCACTTCTTCCGGCATATGATCATTGACATCCTGTTCCATTTTCAACAACCCTTTATTCACCCGAAACAGGAATTGGGTTTTTTGGGTATGGCTAATGGTTCGTTTCGGAAAATGGATATGGCCTTGTTCTTCATCGAATTCACACCCAAAAATGGCTTTCGTCCACTTAGCAATCTCACTGCCATCCAAAATGGCTTTGAGTCCGGAACTAACGACATAATGTTCCAAATGAATATCCCATTCCTGATATCGAGGTTCCCCCACCACCTGATTTAACTCCTCAAAAAAATCAGGTACCCCAGGGAAAAAGGTGAGCTGAGCCCCCATTTTTTCTAGATCCTGATTAGAGAGGGAACGAATCGCCTCATAATCCAACAGGCGCTTCATATAGGCCAGTTCTTGATCATAGCCCTTTTCCTGAATAAGAGCCGTACAGCTTGGCCAAAATTCGCTGGGGTTAATCCCAGCCTGCCGAAGAATGGTGTGGTCCTGCATATAATGCGGACTGAGCGTATGATCAAAATCGTACACCACCGCAATGATATTTTGTGGGCCAGTCATAGGTCCTCTTGGTGATTCACTTTTTTGTCAATTGCCTACGAAGACACTCTACCGAATGATGGGAAAGAAAAAAAGTGGAGAGGGGAAATAATCACCAGGAGATGTGACAAGAAAGAAAAAGGACCTAATAAAATTAGGGAAACATCAATGTCGCCCTTTCTTCCATCGGTCCTTTAGGTTAAGGGCACCTCTAAAAACCAGGATTTTTTTGTGAGTGCAAGGAACTCGCGCGCGGAAAACCGGAGGGTATAGGGGAATACATGAGGATTTGCGCACGAGGCAGACGCCGCAATCACGGAAAAAGACGGTTTTTAGAGGTGCCCTTAAACAACAGAACCGTACTGAATTAAGTAGGAATCGCTTCGAGAGCAAGTCGGAATTCGAGTAACCGGGCACGAAAGAGACCTAAATGAAGGGCTCGAATCCGTTCATTGTCTCGATACTTCCATAGGCGATGAAACACCACCTTCAGTTCTTTGGTGAGGGTTTTCGAATGAATATAGGCAATGGTTTTGGATTGCTCCTCAGACATGTCGCAAAACACTCCATGCAACGCATAGAATTGATCATGAAGTTGGTCCAAGAGTTCAGTCTTTTTGGGAGAATTCACCAATTGCTGAATCGTTGAATCCATGGATTTACTGAGATTCAAACCCGTTTCCACCGCATTAGCGCCCTTGGCTTCTTGATAAAATGCATCGGCCCGAGGATGCATCGCACTATGACACCCGACCGTCCCCAAACAAAACAGCACCAACACCAGCCCTCTGATCACATTTAACCCTGACATAACATTTCCCTTTGCTGTGCTAATAATTTATTGAAAAGTTTTAAGGTTCTGAACACCAATACAGGAGGGACTGTTCAAAAAGGTCGCTCGCCTGTGCGAAGCCAGGTCCAGCAAGGCCGCAAGCAGTGAGGAGAACGAGGCGTACACTGAAAGTACGTTGAAGCCTCCGAACAATGAGAACGCAGCTGGCGGCCTTTTTCAACAGTCCCTCAAAATATGGCTTTTACTAATTCCTGAATACTCCTTTGCATATCCTGATCATCGGTAATGGGCATCGTGATGGCCGCATCACATGCCTGAACGGGGGCCACACCCTGCTGAATCAACACACCAGCATAAATGAGAAGGCGCGTGCTTACTCCTTCCTCTAAACCATGGCTTCGTAAGTTCCGAACCTTTTCTCCAAGCTTCACTAATCGTTGCGCCATCTCTTTGGATACCTTGGCTTCATGTTCAAGAATCCGCACTTCGGTTTCCATAGGAGGATAGGTAAATTCCAAAGCCACAAAGCGTTGCTTGGTACTTTGCTTAAGCTCCTTCAAGACACTTTGATAACCAGGGTTATAAGAAATGACCAACATAAAGTCATCATGCGCTTCAACCACCTGGCCCCGTTTTTCAATCGGGAGAAATCGCCGATCATCACTGAGGGGATGAATGATCACAGTCGTATCTTTACGCGCCTCTACAATTTCATCGAGGTAAACAATGGCGCCATTCTTCACACCAAGCGTGAGAGGTCCATCCACCCACACCGTTTCCTCTCCTCTGAGCAGAAACCTCCCAACCAGATCGGAAGCTGTGAGATCTTCATGACATGCTACGGTAATAAGAGGTCGACCCAACTTGTGGGCCATATATTGGACAAAACGCGTCTTACCACACCCCGTCGGCCCTTTGAGCATGACCGACATATGACTCTTGGCGGCAATCTCCACTAACCCAATTTCGCCATTCACCTCAGCATAAAACGGCTCTTCCGTCACGCGATATTGATCGATATCAATCACTTTTCCAGACATTAGGACCTTCCCAGTTATTTCTTCAAAGCAAACCCAGAAGCATTATACTGAGCTACCCCTAGGGCCACAAGCCAGGTTTTCATCTAACATTAAACTCTTGGAGCTTGAAGATTTCACAGAGATTTCAGGGTTAAAAATCTTATTTTGCAGGGCAATTCATATTAAAGATTGCAGAAGTTTTTAATCATAATTCAGGTAAATCTGGCAGAGGATAGCGAAATCTGTAAACCGTAGAAGACTATAATTCAATGAAAGTATTGGATCCGTAATATTCTAGCAGGAGTTGAATTCTAGATCAGTTAATTTATCAAGGAGATCTTAAATCCATGATATCAACTTCGCATCCAGGTATAGACTTTTTAAGAGAATCAATGCCTTGTTTTGTGACCTTTGGAAAACTTGAAAGGGTTACGTCTTCAAGATATTGCAATTTGGATAATTCCTTAATCCCCTGATCAGTTACTAACTTTGAGGGAAGTTTTTGGTTATCCCAAAGGAATAAATGTAGAGTTTTTAGATTATTGAGGTTAGCAACCTCTTTTAAAAGGGAATCGGATGCCCGGGATCCACATAATGCCACCTTTACCGTATGATCATTTATTTCATCGAGATCAATAGACGATTCGACAGAAAGGATTCGTTTAAGAATAGGCCGTTCTTCAAAATGGGCGGCCTCAACTATTTCCAAAACATTAAACTCGCTTTGTTCCGGCAAACATTCATGAAAGAATTTCTGAAATATCAGAGCTTCAGAGATATCGGGTGCTAGTACATCCATGCCTCCATCATAAGGCGCAATTATCCAATTTCTGTCTATTCCTACAAAATACACATCTGACGTTTGATCTTCGGCAACCAAACGTAAAAGTAGGTCTTCGCTCTTTGGAATCCATTTGGATTCCTTGTAATAAATAATGCGTGAAAGATAACCACTAGTTGCCAATGAAAACTCACCTTCCGTCTCTTCATCAATTTGGTAATCTTCACGAAATTGATGGTAGCTACTTTGACTAAGATGATCCCAAATACTTGAAGGCCATCGATTCTCTGGATTCCAATCAGAGACTACCTGGATATAAACATGTCCCTCTTTAAGAGCATGGGTCAAAACGGCATTTTGACGCTGAAGCAATTTCTCCCAATGACCACGATAACTTGGATATCTATGCCCCCCCGGAAGACTGTAAATTCTGGTAAAACGACCTTCTGGCCAAAATTCTACCCAACCACTGGATCTACAGTCGCCAAACAGTGTGTTTAGGCGTTGTTTTAATTCCTCTTCCTTCACGGTCCCTCATTCTCGCAGAGTCGCAATATAATTTTCCACGATTTTGTGGGGATGAAATGCTTTCTTGGATTGAGCCAGACTTTCTAATCCTGACGCATCCCTCGTATTGGTGAAGCAATAACTTTGCAATTCCTGGCACAGTTCACGAAAAAAATACCGCGACACCCCATTTATCCTTCGAATGACCATTTCTAATAACACGGACAACATTTCAGGATTTCGTTCAAACCCTAAAGTTGTAGATGGGAAACAGACACACATATTTTTCAATCTTGGCCCAGTGCTTCAGTAAAATATCGACGTAAAACTGTCGTGTTCAAAGAATCGGAAACAAACTTCACAGTGACATCAGGTGTTGGTGGGCACTCATTGAGGACTCGGAGCCCCTGGTAGAGTCGGGCATGCCCTATCAATGAGGGGTATTACGATGACTGCCCAAACCATCTTACTTCGGAGGGTTTGGGCAGCAATAGCTGCCTATTCTTTACTTGTCTGCCCCCAAAACAGCATGGTACGATTTCGGTTCGTTGGTCGTTTCTCTTGTTTTCCATAGATCATTGGGTTCCTTTTGA
>CAZKRH010000074.1:0-10287 GCA_964555115.1 uncultured Nitrospiraceae bacterium
TGGTGAGGGTGTTTCGATTGAGGCCCGTTCAAAGATGGCCCGAAGATGGGATGAGAGATGTCCAAGGTATTGTCTCTCAGGTCCTAAGAACATGAAGAACGAAATTTGATCATTCGTCAATGGCCATGCATTCAGAACAACGTTCACCCCTCCAGTACCCTTAGGTCATAGCAAAATAGGAAGGGACCTATTTTTCATTGTCTGGCTAGGAGCCTGTCGGACTTAGTTGATCGTCACGAGAGAAAGCCATTTTCAGGACAGTTTTTCGATTATTTGAGGCGAATAGCGGCACTATTTAACGAAAATAATCGGGAAAATGAACAAAAATGGCTTTTTCGCAGTAGATTCATACTAAGTCCGACAGGCTCCTAAGGAACCCAGTCAGCCAAAAACACATTAAACTCCCGAGGTTGTGTCGCGTTCCGATCGGAAACCCATACCAATTTTTTACCATCAGGAGAAAACATGGGGAAGCTATTAAAATGTCCCTCAATGGTAATTTGTTCAAGGCCAGTCCCATCATCTTGTACGAGATACAGATGAAAAATTGGACGTCCTTTGGGTTCCCCTCCCATATGCTGATGCACATTCGACGAAAAAATGATGCGCCGGCCATCCTTGTGAAAAAACGGAGCAAAGTTTGAGGCTCCATTTTCAGTCACTTGGGTTTTATTCGATCCATCGGCATTCATCACATAGATTTCCAAATTTGACGGCTCTACGAGGTTTTGCTGTAACAGCTCTCGATACGCATCGATTTCTTGAAGATTGTGAGGATGCGAGGCCCGATACACAATGCGTTGACTGTCCGGAGAAAAAAAGGCTCCGCCATCATACCCAACTTCATGAGTGAGCCGTTTCAGACCAGTGCCATCAATTTTCATGGAATAGAGATCCAGGTCACCGTCTCGAAGGGAGGTAAACACGATCATTCTTCCATTTGGAGAAATGGTGCCTTCGGCATCGTACCCAGGCGTATTCGTTAACCGTTGAAGATCTCGGCCATCGACTTTAGAGGAATAGATATCATAATTATCCAGGGCCCACCGATATCGCTTCGTACGCTCGAGAGCTGGCGGACAGGATAGACCACTCAAATGGGTTGAGGAATATAACACTCGCCGCCCACCAGGGAAAAAATATCCGCAGGTCGTTCCTCCATGCCCCGTACTCACCCGATGCACTCCAGACCCATCTAAATTCATCATATAGATTTGATAGCATTGTCGGTGCTCATCAGTACCCGCTTCTCTTGTGGACTGAAAAATGAGTTGATCGCCATCAAACGAAAAATAGGCCTCAGCATTTCTTCCACCAAACGTTATCTGCCGGATATTGCTAAGATGCCGAGACTCTAATGAAGGCTCACGTTCCTTTGAGATTTTTGAAGATTCCTTGGCAAGAACCTGCTCCCCAACACCCCATTGAAAAAGCAACGCCACCAGCCCAAATACACCCATGACTTTGTAAAGCACACTGTCATTCAACATGTTCCATCCTTACGCCGCAGACAACAATACTTTTAACGAATTGCGTGGTGCACGAAACATCCCCCGGTCCACCACGACACCATCTTCAAAAACAAGGTAACTATCCCAACCATAAAAAAACAAGAGGCGGGACATACGTTGAATGGCCTCATAGGAAAATCCGGAAAGGACAGAAACAACCTGCCCCGGAGCCTGAGGGTTGGGGCAAGAAAAAAGGAATGCCATATTTTCACCCGAAAACCGCTTCCCATCAATGGTCACATTCCCGTCACCAAATACAATGGAATCCCCGCATCCTTTCACCATGCGAGCCACCAGGGGATGATCTTGTGGGGAGGCTAACAGAAGGATTGATTCAGAAGCCATGGTAGGATGGTTCCCATATTCCTGAATCTCCACGGTCCCTTGGGCACGAAGACGATTCACGATGGGATGAAAAGCAGCTTTTCCTGTATCTGAGAGGTGCTGAGGCAACAATACCTTCCGTGATTTGGCAGTCGTCCATCCATTTAACAGTGGAGGCATTTGCTCACGCGGTAATCGTCGAAAACTGTCGAACGTTGGATCCAGGCTCAGGGTAATCGGGCGATTCGATACCTGCGCACGAAATATCTGGGTCTCATTCTTCAGAAGAAAAGGGATAGTCTCAACACTCCCATCCTCAAATTCAATCATCACCTGAAGCGTTTGACGATAGACCACCCCCGATTGGGACATGGTCGCTTCTACGGTAAACGGCTTAAGGCCTTTTGAATCAGAGAGCACCTTGGCCGACAGGATATTCAACGTAGGAGCCCCTGTTTGTGTGACCCATTGTTGAAAGAACCATTTCAAATCTCGTCCTGCTTCACCACCAAATACCTGTTCCAATTCCGGCCAATTCATATATCGTCCTGTTCCCTCTTTCACCACCTGACGAATCCCTGAGAAAAATGCCTGATCCCCTATTTCCCGTCGCAGCATATGAAACACCATGGCCGCTTTTTGATAGCCAATCGCATTATCTATGCGCGTTTCTTTATGGTGAAACTGCGTTAACGGATACTCAACATCTGGAGATGCATATAAGCTGTATTCGAAAATCATTTTTCGTCTGAGGGCCTCCGCCTTACCAGGATCGGCATGAACTTCTTCAAAATAGTAATTGGCTAAATAGGTGGTCAGCCCCTCCACCCAATTCCCGGTTGAAAAATCATTGTAGACCGAATTCCCCAACCAGGAATGCACAATTTCATGCCCCAACGAATAGGGTTGAGTATACCCCCGTTTGATCACTCGATTTCCAAGAAGCGTAAACGAGGGCAACCCGATTCCACTCGGGAAAAAATTCTCGACCACCGCAAATTTGGTAAAAGGATAGGGTCCAAACAACGCGGTATAAAATTCCAAATATTTGTGGGTGGCATCAAGATACTGAGGAGCAAGTGCTGCATCATCGGGAAATAAAAATGTTTGCAGATCATGGCCATTCCACTCTCGCTGATGTTTGACAAATTGATTTGCCGCAAGAGTGAGCGCTTCACTGGGGATTGGGACATTCCATTCTGTTATGACGGTATTCTGACCTTGCGACCTGCTGATTTCTTGTCCTTGTGTCACGACTTCCCACCCATGAGGGACGATGACCCGAACCTGAAACGTTAACAACCCTTGGTCCCTCTGATCCATAATTGGGTAATACACCGTCTCGGACGTTAAATACACGCCATCGTTTCCGATATAACCATTCGTTTTATCAGGCCGAACAAACCGTAACCCTTTTGAGGCTTGTGGTGGATCATTAATCGCTCCCTGGTAGGTGATCGTCAATTCACCAGAAGAGGATGTTTGAAGAGATTCAGGAATCCGCACCATCCACTTTTGAGTCAGTGAAGAGTCCTCCCCTCCCACTTGCTTTTCAACTGACAGAATTTGACCTCCAAGTGTTACTTCCTGGACAGTTAACTTGGGATTGAGTTCAAAAGTCAGTGAATGTTCACGAAGCAAAGAGGAAGAAAGACGAACCCTGTCCTGAGCAATCAACTCATGGGTTTCTGGGAGAATTTCCAATTCAAGCGCATGATGCAGAACAGAAGATGACTGAGCTTGGATATCATGTCCAGACCATTGGCTCAACATCACACCAAGGAGAACTAAGACGAGACGAATCATCTGCACTTACACATCCACAGCCAAGAGAGCATCGGCAAATTCTCGAGCACGAAACACTTGGAGGTCATCTTCCTGTTCCCCCACTCCAATCAATCGCACCGGCATGTTGAATTCCTCCGCAATGGCAACCAAGACCCCGCCCTTGGCCGTTCCATCCAACTTGGTAATGGCCAACCCAGTCACCCCGATGGCCTCATGAAATTGTTTGGCTTGAGCCAAAGCATTCTGGCCAATGGTGCCATCCAAGGTTAAAAGAATTTCATGCGGTGCCCCAGGCATTTCCCGATCCAGCACTCGGCGAATTTTTTTTAATTCATCCATAAGATGGACTTTGGTATGCAATCGACCAGCCGTATCAATCAGCAACACATCTACATTGCGGGCTTTTGCGGCTACAATCCCGTCAAAGACCACCGCTGCTGGATCTGCACCTTGGCGGTGTTTAATCACATCTACACCAATTTTCTTTCCCCAAAAGTCCAGCTGCTCGGTAGCCGCCGCTCGAAAGGTATCCGCAGCCACCAAAAGAGGCAGCAAGCCACATTGTCGAAGATGGCTACCCAGCTTGGCTAAACTCGTGGTTTTGCCCACCCCATTCACGCCCACGGATAAAATGACAAAGGGTTTCGGCCCGTTTTGGATGATGGTTTCTAGCGGTTCAGATTCCGCTGGAGCAAGGATGGCATATATCTCATCCCGCAACTCTTGAATCGCGGCTGGCGGGTCGCCAATATGAATAGAGGCTCGAAGTCGGGCCATTAAACGATCAACGGCACGAACACCAAGATCGGCGCTTAATAAGGCACCTTCCACCTCATCTAAGAGCAAAGGGTCTAAGCCCTTTCCGACTAAACGCATGAGGGAACTTTCAACGTTTTTCCGAGTTTTCCCAAGCCCCTCTTTCAGCCGATCAAGCCAACTCATAACACCTCATTTCAGAATTCTTTTAATCTGTAGAAAAATCTATCCCTGATGTAACCCATTTCATTTAACGATTAAAATCGCCTTCTGATCTGGCCGAGCAGTGCAGCCGACTCCAGGGTATTCGGCGAGCACTGTTTGAGCGGAGCGAGTTGCGCAGCCGCCGGAGTCGGCGAACCGCGCAGGGAACCCAAAGGGCCAGACCAGGGTGAAAATGGTTTTGGGTCCTTTTGCCGAAACAAAAGGACCTCGTCAAACCTGCACAGCTCGGCCAAACCAGAAGGCAACAAAACTGCGTAAATCGAAAGAAATACCAATAGAACTGATATTCGTTATCCTGCTTAGGAAATCGCTTGTTTACTTTTTTAGCAGAATTAATTTGGGAAGGGGTTGGAGTTGACGAAACAGCATTCGCTCTCTTCGTTGCATACGTCGAGCCTCGCGTTCCCCTTGTTCATGATCATACCCCACCAAATGTAATACACCATGAATGAGCAGTCGAATCAATTCCTCATCCACAGAATGGCCAAACTGTCTGGCTTGTGACATGGCAACTGGAAGGGCAATCACCACATCTCCCAAGAGGGCAGATGCCGGTCCTGGCGCTTCCCGAATAGGAAAGGCTAAGACATCAGTCGGGCGATCCTGTCCACGATACTCACGATTCAACCGACGCATGCGTGGACGACTCACCAACTCCACACTCAGCTCAGACTCGGCTTCACCCGTGAGATCCAAAAGACATTGAGCGGTTCGCGTAAGGGCGGGGACCCTCACAATATAGCGTCGGAGGCAATGCCGAACCAACACAGGCATTAAGTGGAAGTCTGACCAGACGAGGGGGAAGTACTCCCATCGGAAGATAGATGTGAGGGCATCCGTTCAGCGGAAGAACCCTCTCCTTGCTCATTTGAATCAGAGGCATTCAATCCATTTTGATGATGTTCGTAAGCTTTAATAATCGCTTGCACTAACCGATGTCGCACCACATCCCGGTCTTCAAAATAGATAAACTTGATGCCTTCAATACCTTGAAGAATTTTAGAAATCTGTACTAAGCCTGACGGGCGATCTGGGGGAAGATCCACCTGGGTAATATCCCCGGTCACCACGGCTTTGGCATTCGTCCCTAAACGCGTGAGAAACATTTTCATTTGTTCGACTGTGGCATTTTGTGCTTCGTCCAAAATGACAAACGCGTCATGCAAGGTGCGCCCCCGCATAAACCCAAGGGGGGCCATTTCAATATCTCCCCGTTCAATCAAACGATTCGCTCGATCAACATCCATCATACTATGCAACGCATCGTAGAGGGGACGAAGGTAGGGATGCACTTTGGCAAACATATCACCAGGTAAAAAGCCTAAGCGCTCGCCCGCCTCTACAGCCGGACGGGCTAAGACGATCCGACTCACTTGGCGTTTATTTAAGGCCGCCAAGGCCATGGCCATCGCTAAATAGGTTTTTCCGGTCCCAGCGGGCCCAATTCCTATCACTAAATCATATTGCTGAATCGCCTCAACATACGCTTGTTGAGAGGCAGACTTGGGAGTCACAGTCGTCTTTGGTGTGGGAATAGAGAGAAAGGATGGGACAACGGGCTGAGAAAATGATTGGGGGCCATTTTCCGGGGCCCGTAACGCACGGGTGACATCATCCGCCTTGAGCACACGACGACCCATCGTACAATTGGCTAATTCTGTCAGTAACTGTTCCGCTTTGGATTCGGCTTCGGGTTGCCCTTCGAAGGTCACCTCATCACCTCGTGCGGAAACACGCACGTGCAGCTCATCTTCGATCAGCCGTAAGTGCGAATCATAGGGTCCAAAGAGATTGGCAAGATCGACCCCTTCCCGAAGTTTCAATTTACGCACGCGGTGTTGTGACTGCCTCCCCTAGGATGAAATAGTAGAGATTATTTTATCAAAGGGCCAAAAGACCCACAAGGGAAAGATACGTCCCGAATAGACTGGCATATCCCCCCTTTATCGTTTCTGGCATGATGGACAATAAAAAGAACTCCGTTCGGCCCGAAGGGAACGAATGACAGTTCCACAGCCCCTAGGGCACGGAAGTCCTTCTTTCTGGTAAATTTGATGGTATGTTTGGTATTCACCGGAGGTGCCATCAGGGGCTTTAAAATCCCGAATAGATGAGCCACCTCGTAAAATAGCTTCATCAAGGATTTGCCGCATAGCTCTATATAAACCTTGCACTCTTTTTACCGAAACCCGGCTTCCCCGTGCGTAGGGATGAATGCCAGCTTGAAAGAGCATTTCATTGGCATAAATATTTCCGATGCCAGCAATTCGTTGTTGATGGAGTAAGAGGGCTTTCACCCGTCCACGGCACTGTTTCACCATCCCCACAAACTCCTTTTCAGACATGGTCGTGGGATCGAATCCAAATCGGCGAACTCGATATTCCCCTAGCTCTAGCGAATCCAACAAGGATAGGCGGCCAAATCGCCGGGCATTCCAATAAAGTAATTCTTTGGGATTCTTCTGATTAAGGCGCACGACCATATGAATATGTTGCTCACTCGGTGCAGACTCGCGCTGAAAAAGAACAAGCCCAGTCATTCCCAATTCGGCCACAATATACCGCCGGTCCTGATCACGTTGGCACTCCAGTACTACGCTTTTTCCAAACCGGTGAATTTCCACAATGTGGGCCCCTTCATACCATGAAAGGGTCTCACGCCCCTGACGAATGATGTCGTCTCGCCCAATCCAAATGGAGTGAATGGTCGCCCCTCGAACGCGAGCTTCGAGTTGACAACGAACGATTTCGGCTTCTGGAAGTTCAGGCATCGGTTATCTCATTAAGATTCGTTGGGAATGGCAAAAACCATCCAAACCGATTGACTGCTGCCAATCCTCCAGAGAGGTAATGCGAGCTACTCCATTCCATGTAATTAACTCTACAACATCTGCACAATTCCCATTCAGAAACTTAACGCCTTGGGCGCGGCTTCGCGGCGGGACCAAATTTGACACTTTTGGCGAGCACTGTTTGAGCGGAGCAAGTTGCGCAGCCATTTAATTTGGTTCTGTGGCAAAATTCCCCGTAGGGGCCGCACACGGGCAAGAAATGGTTTTGGGTCCTTTTGCCGAAACAAAAGGACTTATTCAAACTGCACTGCTCGGCCACATCAGAAGGCGAACCAAAATATCTTCCACCCAAAGAAGACAACTATAAAAATCTCGACCCTGTTCCGCAACAACCATTTCAACATCAAAGGGGGGAAAATACCGTCATAATTGGAAAGGAAGGAAAGAGAAAAGAATTTAACTCTTATCTGTGGATTCATGTTCTGATGATGACCGAATCTTTTTCACTTCTTCGATCACCTGAGGAAGATTGGGTAAGGGTGTAGCCTCAGCACGTCGACCCTTGACCAATGTATACGCTTCTTCATAGGTCATCCCCTTCTCACAACACAAATAGGCGATCACAATGGAGACAGAACGGCCCATGCCTGCTCGACAACACACGAGTATTCGTTCAGATGGGGGACGACGGGCTAGCCAATCGACTCCCGCCTCAATATCAATGGGGTCCGGTTCGGCATATTCGGTCAGAGGAATAATCGCATAAGGGAGGTCTACGGGTGGGGTAACCCGTAAATCTCCAGCAGCCCACAAAAAGGCGGAGACATTCTTCGGGATATTCTGGGCATCGTGAATATTGCCGAGCAGGATAGATTCAGTAATAAAATGCATGGGAGATAATGGAGTTAGATTGAGAAATAGACTGTCCAAAATAGTTGAGGAGGAAAGAGACCTGAGCGAGTGGGTTCTACCATGTTCACCATTCTCCAGCAACCATAGAAGAAACCTTCTCGCGCATCAATTTCCTTGCGAAACCCCTCAGCGGTGCTTATACTGAATGGCAGATGACACAAAGCCTGGTTTCTTATTTCTGATGAAAGAAAGTCTATCCACATGTCGCTCACTGTTCAGGAAGTCGAAGGTCGTTTATCTGAAGTCAAATGTGCCATTTGCAAGGAAAATAGTTTTGGGATTGACAGCCGATCAATCAACGAGGATGGTGACTGGAAGGGTATTTGCAAAAAATGCTACTATATTTTTCCTGTCTATACCGATATGGAGTTTTACCTCCGAACACAACCGGATGTTCCCTATCGATTAAAAGAAATGACGTGTCCGACATGTGAAAAACGCGGGTTAAACTTAAACTTTCGAATTGTGATGTCTGTACGAGAATCGATTTATTTTGTCACTTGCCAATCCTGCGGCAAACAATTCCCAGAACAGTCGTCACTCGAATCCTTTGAATAAGCGGAATTTCACTTTCCTGATGGAGGAACACATTGGATAAACCAGACTCCCCCTCTCAACCCTCAGATACGCCACCAGAGAAACCCCGCAAAGAAATTCCTGTGGTCTCAGTGCCTCATGACGATGATATGATTGCGAAAGAGATGGCAGAATTATTTGAAGAAGACCAAGTCACTCACCAACATGGCAGTTCGGAACCCGAAGGCGATTAACTTTTCTTTCCCGGCACCTTCTACCATCCAAGTTTGATTTCCACCCCGACTTTCTGAACCGGTACTTGAACCTCATGGCTTCTGCAAATGTTTGAGTTGCTCACGAATGCCAGAAGCATGAAAGACTAATTCTTTAATAGGACAATGGGAACAGGGTCCTTCTGTCTGAGATTGCCAGGGAACCGACGCATACACATTGACCGCCTTTAACTTTCCACTCTGCAAAAGATCCACAAACACAATGGCATCATCTAAGGTTTTGGTATTCCACAGCACCGCTTCCACGCCACGGGTGGCATGTTTGACGGGAACTGTGATGACATATCCTTGGGCCTGAAAATGTTGAGCAGGCGGCGGCACATACTTCTTGGTAAATCCCTCAGCCATTCGGCACCACTTTTTTAATTCCTCAGAAATTTCTTGAATCTCCGAATCGGTATCCTCAGGAAATCCTGCCTGACACCAATCAAAAATAGTGGAAATCGGAGAGGGATTGTCAGGCAACACTGACACGGTCGCCGTCGCTTCATTCACATCCAGGGAGGCGACTGGGACAACGATTAACTCTTCAGGCTTCTTGGCTTCCAGACCATGGGGAAGACCTAACATCACACTGAGACCCACGATCATCACGGTGCCCCACCAAGAACGTGTCACCACATCAGACCACGGTTTCCGTTCATTCAGGTTTTTCCTATCGGTATTTCCCCAACCTATTCGATTCATTTCTTGTAATACTCTTGGAAGTAAAGATTTGTCATGCCAGCATGGAATGGCTTCTTCTTTACAACTTACTGGGCAAAGACCTCTTTAAGCAAATCCGTGACTCGAGCCATAGGATTTTCACGAATTTTTCGTTCCTGTTCTCCTAACACCACAAATAGCCCATCCAAACTTTTGCCCACAACATAGTCATCGATATTAAAGAGAGGGGGCTTGGTAAACGGAATGTTCTCGTACACACCGGTCAATTGTTTATACGGTTCTGTCGCAAAAAGCGAGATGTGGTAGCATGAGGCCTTTTCCATGGAGACCTGCCATGCCAACGATATCCTTCTAAAGGCCGCCATTTTCAACGAGACATGATTCTCCAAAGTGTGCGGTGGTATCTCGCCTCTTCACTCAGCTATCGAGAGATTGAAGAACTGATGCAAGAACGTGGCTTCTCTGTGGATCACTCCACCATTACTCGGTGGGTGTTGCAGGATT
>CAZKRH010000075.1:0-2431 GCA_964555115.1 uncultured Nitrospiraceae bacterium
GTCGACTGCCAACTGGTGATGGATGTCATCGAATTCGATGGGAATCCAAGTGGAGATGCCACGCTTCTGGCACGGTGGAGCCTGGTGATCGGCGATGAGAAAACGGTGGTGGTGAAGAAAAAATCTCGTTTCACCAAGACACCAAACGGGGACGATTATGAGTCGCTGGTAGAGGCATTGAGTGAGACGGTCGCGGACTTAAGCCGAGAGATCGCCGAGGCCATTAAAGGGCTCCCCGAGCCAATAATGGAAAGCAAGCTGTGAAGGATGCCATTTAATGAGGCACACGATGCTGGCGATAGCGCTGAATAAGCGCATTGGTGGAACTGTCGTGCTGAAGATCCGCTCCTGACTCACTGGCCAGTTCAGGATTAATCCGGTTGGCCAACACCTTTCCAAGTTCTACCCCCCACTGATCAAACGAATTAATATTCCAAATCGTCCCCTGCACAAACACCTTGTGTTCATACAAAGCGATGAGTTTCCCTAACATGTCTGGGGTGAGTTGTTGAGCCAGAATCGTATTGGTCGGACGATTGCCCTCGAATGTTCGATGCTGCACCAATGAAGAAGCCACCCCTTCCGCTTCAACTTGTTGAGCCGTTTTTCCAAAAGCCAATGCCTCCGTCTGGGCAAACATATTGGCCATGAGTAAGTCATGGTGCGGGCCTCGTGGATTCAAGGACTGATAAAATCCAATAAAATCGCAAGGAATAAGCCGGGTGCCTTGATGGATGAGTTGATAGTAAGCATGTTGCCCATTGGTCCCCGGTTGCCCCCAAATAATTGGCCCCGTGTTATAGGTGACTGCCTTCCCCTCACAGTCCACATATTTTCCATTACTCTCCATGTCCAATTGCTGACAATAGGCACTCAATCGCCAAAGATATTGATCATAGGGAAGAATCGCATGCGTCTCAGCGCCAAAAAAATTAGAGTACCACACGCCAATCACGCCCAGGAGAACGGGTAAATTTTTCTCAAATGACGCGGTGCGGAAATGTTCATCCATCGCATGGAACCCAGCCAACATGTCTCGGAAATTGTCAGGACCGATACCGATCATCACGGAAAGTCCTATGGCTGAGGCATAGGAATAGCGCCCTCCGACCCAATCCCAGAATTCAAACATGTTGGCGGTATCAATACCAAACTTGGCTACCTCCTCTTTGTTGGTGGAAACCGCCACGAAATGTTTCGCCACAGCCTGTTTGTCGTGAAGAGTGTTGAGGCACCAATCTCGCGCTGATTGCGCATTGGTGAGCGTTTCCTGGGTCGTAAAGGTTTTGGAACAGACGACAAACAAGGTCTCCGCCGGATCAAGATCTCTGATCGCTTCCGCGATGTCCGTCCCATCAATATTCGACACAAACCGGAGTGTCAGGTTCCTGTCGCTATAATGCTTCAGCGCCTCATACGCCATCATGGGGCCAAGATCCGAACCGCCAATCCCAATATTGACGACGTTTCGTATGCGCTTTTCGGTAAAACCCTTCCATTCCCCACTCCGTACTCGATTGGCAAAGTCGGCCATTTTATCCAGAACGGCATGCACCTCGGGAACGACATTCTTTCCATCAACCACAATAGAAGCCTGTTGGGGTGCACGAAGAGCCACATGTAATACCGCCCGGTCTTCCGTGAAATTAATTTTGTCACCGCGAAACATGGCTTCGATACGCGTTCGCAACCCTGACGACTCCGCCAAGTCCAACAAGAGTGGAAGGGTCTCGCCCGTAATCCGGTTTTTGGAATAATCCAAATAAATCCCCAAGGCCTCCATGGAGAAACGGTCAGCGCGCTGGGGGTCATCGGCGAACAAATTTCTCAAATGGAGAGGTTCTATTTGTTTATAATGATTTTGAAGTGCCTTCCATGCAGGTCGCTGAGTAAGTTGATTATCGGCTGTCATAATTGAACCTCAATTCGGGTTTGGAGTTCCGAGAAACTTCTGTTTCGATTTTAGATTTCAAAGTTTCGAGTTTAAATTACGGAACTCAAAACGGACTGTCACAACGTGAGAGGGGCATTCCATGTCTTGACCGCAGGATACCCTCGATAGTAGCTGAGAATGTTGAGCGTACCAGTATCAAGGAGAAAGTTCCGACCAGCGGTGGCAGGAAGATCCAGCCAACGGGCCACCAGCACTCGAAGGATATGCCCGTGGGCAAACAAGGCGACATTACCACTGACCGACCGAACCCTGGCAATTACGCGATCGGCCCGTGCCCCAATCTGTTCCGGGGTTTCACCTCCAGGTGCCCCATCATTGAAGACCAACCAACCCGGTACCCTTTCATGAATCTGCCGAGAGGTAATGCCCTCGTATTCGCCATAATTCCATTCCGTCAAATTGGTGTCGACTTCTGCCTGATCCGCGAGTCCCGACAACATGCAGGTTTCCTTCGCTCGCTGGAGCGGGCTAGTGAGC
>CAZKRH010000076.1:0-5066 GCA_964555115.1 uncultured Nitrospiraceae bacterium
GATGAGATGCTCAATATGGGGTTTGCCGAGGATCTGGATGCCATTCTTCAACAGACTCCCAAAGCCAGGCAGACGGCACTGTTTTCGGCGACCATGCCCCCTCGCATCGCGTCCATCGCACGCCGTCACTTACAAGACCCGGTTGATATTCAGATTGTGAAAGAACCGGTGAAAGCCGGTGTAGCTCCACGGGTGCACCAGACTGGATACCTCGTGGCCCGGCAACACAAGGTGGCAGCCTTGGTCCGTATTTTGGATATGGCCAGCCCGAAGTCCACACTCGTGTTCTGTCGAACGCGCCTGGAAGTCGATGAGTTGACCTCTACCCTTAACAGCCGTGGATACAGGGGTGAAGGCCTTCATGGTGGCCTGAACCAGGCCCAACGCGATCGCGTGATGCAGTCGTTTCGGTCAGGAAAGACCCAACTACTGGTCGCCACGGACGTAGCGGCTCGAGGCTTAGATATCACTCACGTTTCGCATGTGATGAATTACGATGTCCCTTCGTCTCCCGAAGGCTACGTGCATCGTATTGGACGAACTGGACGGGCTGGACGCGGCGGTGAAGCCATCACGCTCGTTGAACCTCGCGAACGCTGGCTCCTGAAGAACATCGAACGTCTCACGAAATCGACAATCGAGATGGCCACACTCCCGACAGTCGCCGACCTCCAAGCCAAACGATTAGAAGGGATCGGAGCTGCCATTCAGGAAATTCTGATGGCCAACAAATTTGATCGTTTCCGAAACGTGGTCAACACCCTCACCAAAAAATTTGATGAGGCAGATGTGGCTGCTGCCGCAATCCAACTAGCCTATGGATCGAAAGCTGGTGACCGAAAGGAAGAAGAAATTCCTGTCATTCGAGACCGAGCACCGGACGCATCCCAGACACCTCGACGCCCGAGACGGGAAGCACCGGATCACCCACGCGGTGCAAAAACACCAGGAAGCGCAGGCAGGCCAGTCAACAGGCGTGATCGTGGCGGCCAATACACAGGCATGACCACCTTGCATTTCAACGCTGGACGAACAACGGGCATCCGCCCGGCAGATCTCGTGGGAGCCATTGCCAATGAAGCCGGGTTGCATTCAAATATGATTGGCCCCATCAAAATAGCAGATCAATTTTCGCTGGTGAAAGTGCCGGAAGAATTGGCCAAGGGAATCATAAAGGCGTTCAGCCGAACCAGGCTCAAGGGAAAGAAAGTCACTGTCCGCCTGAACCCAGAATAGTAGAATGCCCTCCAATAGGAGGACGGTCCGTGAAGAAAGACTCAGATTTCCAATCAAACACAAATAGTTTTGACCCTAATTCTGGTCATTCCCGACATTTTTCATCGGGAATCCAGGTTGGATTTTTCTTTGACGAAGGTAGGTTTACTGGATGGATCTCTTGCGGAATTATTAGATGCGGGGTTTCGTCCCCGCGCGACGAGGTCCTTTTGTTTCGGCAAAAGGACCCAAAACCATTTCCGCCCGTACGCGGCCCTTCGGGTGAACTCCACCCCGGCACCGCGGCTCCACCGCGCCCGAAGGCGGGAAGACACTCAAAAAACAAAATTAGCTATCAAACCCGGGGATGGAGAGGGCCAACATTACTAAAGTGTTGGAGATTTGGAGTCAAAACTTTTGTTGATTAATTAACCTCAAGCACGCTACGACCCTCTAATGATGATGGCCATGATCATGAGTGTGGCCATGATCGAGTTCTTCTTTTGTGGCTTCTCGGACACTCACGATTGTAATATCAAAATTCAGCACCACACCGGCCAGAGGATGATTGGTATCAATCGTCACTTCGTCCCCTTCCACCTTCTTGACTTCAATTTGCTGTGCGGACCCATCTGGCGCCTTCGCCTCAAAAGTCATCCCCACTTCAATGGACTCGACACCCTCGAATGCCGATTTTTCAATCACCTTGACGCCCTCTGGATCAATCTCTCCATACCCCTCAGCCGGCTCAACTTTCACCTTCAAAGAATCTCCCTCTACTTTACCCACCAGCGCCTTTTCCAACCCCGGAACGATATTTCCCGCACCATGTAAATACGCCATGGGCTTAGCACCTTCCGAACTATCCAGCACCTTTCCTTCATTGTCAGTGAGTTTATAACACAAACTGACCACCGACTTTTCACCAATCACTAAAGACATACCCTCTCCTTCCGTTCACCTGAAACCTTTGGTTTCCAAATTGGTTTACTTGATTCACAAATAATAAAAATTAGTGTGGCACATAACCGGTGCCGGGCCACGCTTTTTCTATTTCCTCAGCTTGTTGCTGTGCAGAGAAATGCTCCCACACAATATTATTAACATCTTTTTCTGATGAAAATTCTTCAGCTTCTGGATCTTCCCAGCCAAGGTGACGAAGCTCTCCTGGCTTACAAGAAGAATCTTGGCGAACGGACATATTTATGGAGTCAGTACGCCAAAGAGCAAACTGATTGGAAACCACAACGCACGGTTCACAGCCAAGACGCTTACTGTAATCTTCAACAGTTTTTTCTATATCGTTGGTTGCAATGGCTAAATGGATTTTTTTCATGGTGTATCAGTACACTTTTTCTCTGAGTCAATTTTTTCCAAAAATGACTGTATCGTTTTTTTGGAATGAGGAGAATAGATAAGACCCTACTGATAGGTCAGCCAGGCAAAGAAGGAAATTATGATAACAATTGGCAAGAAGAAAGGAGTGTTCTTAGGTACGATTCAATCATCCACCCAACGCTGATTTCACGGCCATCCCAATCTCTGCGGGATTTTTTACCACATGGACGCCGGCGGCTTCTAAGGTCGCCATTTTTTCTGCGGCGGTCCCTTTGCCGCCTGTGATAATGGCGCCGGCATGCCCCATTCGCCGTCCGGGAGGGGCGGTAATCCCAGCTATAAAACTCACGACGGGTTTCGATACTTCTTCTTTAATAAAGGCCGCTGCCTTATCTTCCGCATCACCACCGATTTCCCCAATCATGACGACCGCTTCGGTCTCGTCATCTTGCTCAAACATCTGTAGTAATTCGATGTAGCCGGTTCCAATAATGGGATCTCCACCTATTCCCACACAAGTGGTTTCTCCTAAGCCAAGATTCGTCAACTGATTCACGGCTTCATATGTCAGGGTTCCACTTCGGGAGATCACTCCCACTCGCCCCTTCTTATGAATAAACCCTGGCATAATCCCAATCTTGCATTCATCGGCAGTAATAATGCCAGGACAGTTTGGTCCAATTAACCGACAGGCACGATTCGCCAACGCGCGTTTGACCCGCACCATTTCATTCACAGGAATTCCTTCAGAGATACAGATGATGAGCCAAATCCCTGCATCGGCAGCTTCAAGAATGGCATCAGCTGCAAATGCCGGCGGCACAAAAATCAGGGACGTGGTGGCATCCGTTTTTTGAACCGCGTCACGGACGGTATTAAACACCGGGATTCCTTCAACCTCTTGCCCCGCTTTTCCAGGCGTGACCCCAGCCACGACATGCGTCCCATACGCTTTACACTGCGTCGCATGAAACGAGCCTTCTTTCCCGGTAATCCCTTGCACCACCACCCGCGTTGACTTATTCACTAAAATGCTCATTCTCTCTTCCTTCCCTTCTTCTTCTTTATTCCTCTACTAATATTTGAAGAGGCGGGGTTGCATCTCTACTGCGCCCGTCGAACGAGCACCTTCTGAGGTGCGCGTTCCGGGAGCAAAGAGCATCAACCCCGGCTCTTTTTCTTTCCACTCAGCGCCACAATCTTTTGTGCCGCCTCCCACAGATCAGTAGCAACCTCGAGCTTTAAACCAGATTCATGCAAGAGTTTCCGCCCTTCTTCAGCATTCGTCCCCTGCAGCCGAACCACGAGGGGCAAATTGATTCCCACTTCTTTGGATGCTTCAATCACCCCATGAGCAATTCGTTCGCATCGAACAATCCCACCAAAAATATTAATAAAGATGCCTTTGACCTTTTTATCCTTTAACAAAATTCGGAATCCTGCCGCGACGGTTTCTTTGGTGGCCCCCCCACCGACATCTAAAAAGTTCGCAGGTTCAGATCCAGCTAATTTGATGACGTCCATGGTGGCCATTGCGAGCCCGGCTCCATTGACCATACAGCCAATATTTCCATCAAGTTTCACATAATTGAGATTGTGTTCTCCTGCCTCAATTTCCAATGGTTCTTCTTCGTGGAGATCCCGAAACGCTTGAATGTCTTCATGTTTAAAGAGGGCATTATCATCAAAGGATACTTTTCCATCTAATGCGATGAGTTTGTCATCTGTCGTAATCACAAGAGGGTTTATTTCAATCAGCGAGGCATGTTTTTCCATGAACAAGCGGTAGAGATTTTCCAGCATTTTTAAAAAAGGTTTGACGACTGCTGGATCGCTGGTTGGCAGACCTAATCCAAAGGCCAGGTTCCGGCCATTGTAACTTTGAAAACCGGCAGCCGGATCAATGGGTTCTTTGAGAACTTTTTCAGGAGTGGCCTCTGCCACTTCTTCAATTTCCATTCCCCCTTCCGTACTGGCAATGAATGTGGGACACCCAGTATCCCGATCGACCAACAAACTCAGATATAACTCCTTGGCAATGGCAGCACCTTCTTCGATAAGCAATCGCCGAACTTTTCGGCCCTTAGGCCCGGTTTGATGGGTGACTAAGGTCTTCCCAATGAGTTCTTTGACCAGCCCTGGCACTTCATCTTTATTTTTGGTGATTTTGACTCCTCCAGCTTTACCTCGCCCCCCTGCATGGATTTGGGCCTTGACCACGTACACTGACGTCTCAAGTTTGGCTACCCATTTTTCCGCCGCTTTGGGGGTTTTAATTTCTTTCCCTGTAGGAACTGGAATACCAAACTGACCGAATAACTGTTTCGCTTGGAACTCGTGAATGTTCATAGGATTCCTTTTATTTCGTTAAGCAATAATCCCTTCTTTACTCCTTACCCCTCACGCATTATGTATCATGCGTTCGGGTATAGGCTGGCAGGATCATCGGTGAGGAAATTTGGTTGGTCACATGGTGGGAACGGGATTCTGATCGAAAATTGGATAAATGCTCT
>CAZKRH010000077.1:0-20668 GCA_964555115.1 uncultured Nitrospiraceae bacterium
ATATCGTCATGGAATTCACAGAAGATCAAATCACCAGATATAGTCGGCACATTCTCCTTCCTGAGGTTGGAGGAAAAGGCCAAAAAAAGTTATCTAACGCTCGAATATTTATGGTTGGAGCGGGAGGACTCGGCTCGCCGGTTGCGCTGTATCTTGCTGCGGCAGGGGTAGGGACTCTGGGAATAATTGATAATGATGTGGTCGATTTATCTAACCTTCAACGGCAAATTCTTCATCATACCTCTGATGTGGGACGATCTAAGGTCCAATCAGCTGAAGAAAAACTGAAGGCCCTGAACCCGGATATCACCGTCGATAAATATGAGGAACGCCTCACCGCCAAAAATGCACTGGAAATTTTTAAGCAATATGATGTCATCATTGATGGCTGCGATAATTTCCCATCCAAGTTCCTGATTAATGATGCCTGCTTTTTTGCTGGAAAACCCCTGGTCCATGGAGGCATTCTCCGGTTCGATGGCCGAGTGTTCACCATTATTCCTGGAAAGTCAGCCTGTTATCGATGTGTCTTTAAACAACCGCCCCCACCCGGGTTGGTCGCCAGTTGCCAAGAAGCGGGCATCATTGGGGTTGTAGCTGGCATTATTGGAACCATCCAAGCCACCGAGGCATTAAAACTCGTTCTGGGTATTGGCAATCCCCTCACCGATCGCCTCTTGGATTTTGATGCGAAGAAAACGGCATTCCGTGAAATTCGCACACAACGAAATCCCAATTGTATTCTGTGTGGGCCGAACCCAGAAATTACCGAATTATTTGAACATGAACAGGAAGCTTGCCAACTTCCAATATCCGGTGCCGTGCCAGTTTCGTAACATTCAGACACGGTGAGCACGATAAAGGGGTCTTGTTATGGCAAAAATGAAAGCGCTGGTCTGTCGGGAATGTGGGAAGGAATATCCTACCGAAGCCATCCATGTGTGTGAACTCTGCTTTGGTCCGTTAGAAGTCAAATACAATTATGAGGAGATCAAAGCGAATATTTCAAAAGAGAAAATTGAAGCCGGCCCACACAGTCTTTGGCGATATATCGACCTGCTCCCCGTTGAAGGCAAGGGCACAGTCGGGACTCAAGCCGGGTTTACCCCATTAGTCCATGCCAAAAACCTTGGCGCCTATTTGGGGCTCGACAATCTCTACATCAAAAATGATTGCGTCAATCACCCAACCCTCTCGTTCAAGGATCGGGTCGTAGCCATTGCCTTAACACGAGCCAGAGAACTGGGGTTTGAAACAGCGGCCTGTGCCTCGACTGGCAATTTAGCGAATTCCGTCTCAGCCCATGCCGCTCAGTCCGGCATGCAATGTTATGTGTTTATTCCCGGTGATTTGGAAGCAGCCAAAGTCCTGGGCAACCTGATTTACCGACCCAAGGTTATTGAAATCGAGGGCACCTACGATGATGTCAATCGCTTGTGCAGTGAAATTGCGGCCGAACGTCGATGGGCCTTTGTGAATGTCAATATTCGCCCCTACTACGCAGAGGGATCAAAAACCTTGGCCTATGAAACCGTCGAACAGTTAGGTTGGCGAGCACCGGATCAGGTAGTGGTGCCGATGGCGTCTGGATCACTCCTGACCAAAATATGGAAAGGCCTGAATGAATTTAAAAAAATCGGCCTGCTCTCCGAAGTCCACACTAAAATTAATGGAGCCCAAGCAGAAGGGTGCTCCCCCATTTCTACGGCCTATAAAGCGGGACGAGATTTCTTTAAGCCGGTGAAACCCAATACTATTGCGAAATCACTAGCCATTGGAAATCCGGCGGATGGCTACTATGCCTTGAAAACCGTCGAGGAAAGCCATGGGATCATGGATGATGTCACCGATGATGAAATCGTAGAAGGCATAAAACTATTAGCCCAGACCGAAGGCATTTTTGCCGAAACTGCTGGAGGGGTGACCATTGGCGTACTCCGAAAAATGGCCAAACAAGGCCTCATCAAGAAAGATGACCTGACGGTCGCCTATATCACAGGCAATGGGCTCAAAACCCAAGAGGCGGTGGTGGAATCTGTGGGACGCCCAATCCGCATTCCACCCAGTCTGTCAAAATTTGACCAAATGTTTTCGCAATAGGGGGAAGTATGATCAAGGTAAGAATCCCAACGCCTCTCCGACCCATGACGGGAGGAAAGGGAGAAGTCGAGGCGGAAGGCAGCAGCATTGAACAGATGATTGACCACTTGCATGCCACCCACCCCGGGATCAAACAGCGGATTTGTGATGAAAATGGTGAGATCCGACGATTTATTAATATTTATCTGAATGAAGAAGACATACGATTTTTATCCGGAAAAGATACACCACTTAATGATGGAGATGAGGTATCCATTGTCCCTGCCATTGCGGGGGGATCATTGTGAATAAACTTCGATTTCACATTCGGTTTCCAGAAGAAAAAATTCCAGCACCCATCATTTACGAAATTGGCCACGAATATAAAGTGGTGACGAGCATTCGTCGCGCGGACATCCGGGAAACAACAGGTTGGATGGACGTGGAATTTTCAGGGGAAACCGATGAAATCGAACGAGCCATCGAAGGAATTCGCAAAAAAGGAGCCACCGTCGACCCCATTGAACTCAACGTGGTGGAATAAATAGTCACATGATGGAAATGACCGAGGAACAAATTCAACGGTACAGCCGCCATATCATCCTGTCAGATGTGGGAGGTAAGGGCCAACAAAAACTCCTGCAGGCCAAAGTCTTGATCATTGGTGCAGGCGGGTTAGGCTCTCCGGCAGCCTTGTATCTTGGAGCGGCCGGGGTCGGAACGATTGGATTAGCCGATGGCGATGTCGTTGATCTTTCCAATCTCCAACGTCAAATTCTTCATACCACCAAAACCATCGGCGTACCCAAAGTGGAATCAGGACAACAAATGATAGCGGCCATGAACCCCGACGTCACCGTCAACACCTTTGGGGAACATGTCAATGCCGATAACATCATGGGGCTTCTTCAAGATTACGATATCGTCCTGGACGGGTCTGATAATTTTGGCACACGCTATCTCGTCAACGATGCCTGCTATTTCGCCAAAAAAACGTTAATATCTGGAAGTATTTTTCGATTTGAAGGACAGCTCACCACGATCAAACCCCATGAAGGATATCCCTGCTACCGCTGCTTATATCCGGAACCACCACCAGCAGGCTTAGTACCCAATTGCCAAGAAGCAGGCGTCTTGGGGGTCTTGGCTGGCACCATTGGCGTTCTCCAGGCCGGAGAAGCCATAAAGGAAATTCTGGGTCTTGGGGAAACCCTGGCAGATAAACTTTTAATCTATGATGCCTTAGACATGAAATTCAGAAAAGTGGGCCGACCTAAAGATCCCGACTGCCCGCTGTGCGGAAACAATCCCACCATCACGACTCTCGAAGAACACCACGTGTCTTGTAGTTTGTAATCTTCATGCTTCAGATTCCCAAACACATTTCTGAGGATATGATTCAACATGCCCGCGAGCATGATCCGCATGAATGTTGTGGGATTTTAGCAGGGAAAGATGGGGTGGTGACGGAACAGTATCGAATCACGAATGTCCTGGCGGTCATGTCTGAAGCCGAACTGGAACGATTCGAAGGGGCGAAATTATCCGATCTCCAACAACTCTCCCCTGAAGAACGAGCGGACATTGCCTTTCAAATGGATGCCAGAGAAATGTCCCTAGCCCAAAAAGATATTCGTCACAAAGGGATTGAGATGCAGGCCTTCTACCACTCACACACGTTTAGCCCTGCCCGTCCTTCTGGTACCGACATCACCATTGCGATGGAATTTGAAAGTTACCGAGAAAAGCTCAATATTCCCGAACCCTTTCATGTGATCATTTCTTTAGAAGATAAAAACCAACCAGACCTGCGGGCCTTTCGCATCCAGAATTCCCAAGCCTCCGAAATCCCTTTAGAAACCACCTAAGCGCATGTTCGATTTCCAAGTGGAATGCCTTCGAATTCTTGTACAACCCGTCCTCGAATAAACCTCTCTAAGTCGTGAAATTTACTGAGTTTTCTTTGTAAGCCTACCTTCTCTATCAAAGCCCTTGGCTCCAGGGGAAAGCAAAAAATCCAGCTTGACTTCGCCTAGGAAGGGGCATAATATTTTTTATAGTTAAGTTAAGTGGATAAATTCTTCTGGAACCCTGGTGAAGATTGGGAAAGGAAGCACGAGGATAATCCAGAAGCACCAAGAGGGGTCTTTATGATGACAGACCTAAGTCCACCAAAAAACCTAGGCCCACTGAAGGCAATGGTAATATCTTTTCTTTGGGGAGAATAGCCGGAGCCACAGTGCCTCATCGGAAACTCAAGTAATACACGAGAGGGCCCGTAGGCCACAGATCAACAAGATCAATACACGTAGATATTACGGAGGAAATCCGAAGGCTGTATTAGTAATGACGATCAAATAGCTTGTCACTTGGCATCTCCCACTTCAAGAAAAAGATTGCTGACCATTCGCCTAAAGATGGGCTTGCAAACCAGGAAAAATAAAAAACTGGTGTTTTTGAACACCCAATACGGGCCATCCTTCACAAGAAAGATGGCCCGTGTTGTCTGTGGTGCCTCAGCACCTCCGTCTTCACCATTCTTCCCATAGGCAATCCCACTGACAATTCTGAAAGTGGCGGTCTTCATGCAGTAACCCAAACCATTCCAGTAACGCGCCCTTTCCGTCCCCCTGCTTTAGCCCACTCCCTCTACGCCAAAAAACCGGGATAGTGTTTTCCCAAAAGCCCCGCATCCCCACAAAATTTCCTATCTAGGTTTTAGATTGCTGAGAGAAAAACAATCCTCTATTGATGTCCCCAATGCTGACCATCCCGAGCAGTTGACCTTTTTCAACGACTGGAATACGCCGAAAATGTTTGAGTCCCATGTAAGAGGCAGCTTCGAGGATAGGTGTGTCAGGTGAGACCGTGAGAGGCGAGTGGCTCATCACCTCTCCCACCTTTTTCATCAGGCCATCTAAATACCCTTCTTCCATTTCTTCAAAATCTCGGCTATGAACATTGTCATGAATATAGTCCCCATAGTTCGGGAACATGGGCAACATGACATCTCGCACACTCACCATTCCCAACAATTCATTGTTGTCTCTTACGACTGGAATGGCACCACAATGACGGCTCAGCATTTTCACAACAACCGACCGCAAAGAGTCGGTTTTTTGGGCGGTCAATACCCCCGTTGACATGACTTCTCGTACTAACATACGTCCCTCCGATGAAATAACAGTCGTTCTTTACAGATCTCTAACTCCTCACCTAATTCTTCGACATGAATCGATTCCAAACAGCTTCCTCTCATAATTTACAAGGATACCAAAAAACACATGAACATTGTGGCCCTTTCTAAAAAATAATCTCAACTAACCCGTACAGGTTTTGTCGGATGAGAAAATACCTAGCCGCCATCAATTTCCTCGATTCTCTAGACATCTTGTGCCCCGGTTGGCATAATATCCTTTATCCCCTCGTATTCATATAACCCAGGAGCGAGTTATGTCCTCTAGGATTTCTCCCTTTCCCCACATTCTTATCCTCTTGGTTTTTTCTATGGCAGTAGCGGTTCCGTGTTTAGCACTAGAAGACATCCCCGGTAAGGAAGTCAGCATATTTAGTCCCATCATTCAAGTGACTGAACATGAGGGGAAAGGCTTTGTTCGTATCTCAACAGGCGCAGGAGTCATGTGGCTCGAAGCCAGTCCCGAAGCCAAACCGCATCTTCCGACACTCCCAGTTGGATCATTGATCGATGTAAGAATTATGTTTCGTGGGAAACCCACCCCTCCGATCATCAAATCCTGGAAAGTCCTAGGTGGGAAAACCGCCTGCCCCATTTTTGATGGAAAAAATTGTATCAAACAGGAATAAATAGAATAGTTCAGGGTACAGATATCTCCATTTTCAAAACGGGCTTCAATCGCTCCCTCACCTTGGGGGTTCTCCTCCCAAAAAAACCAATTCCAAAAAGTCTAAACATGGAAAATATCAGTAAAAAAGACTCCCGACCCCTTTATCATTTTTCAACGCTTTACTTCTCACGACTTTCTCATTCCTAAGGCTCAATAATGACGTCGACATAGGAAGGTTCACTGTCGGCGCCCAGAACATCAGTAACCTTGAGCCTAAATCGGAATGTCCGTTCTTCGACTACCAAAGGTGCTAAGAAGCTGGCTTGGCCGGAATACGGATCAAGAAGCGGGATTTTACTGCCTCGCATCTGAGACCAGTGGTACTTGAGTGAGCCCCCTTCAGGATCGTAACTCGCTAAGCCATTCAATGTGACTTTTTCCCCAGAATAGGCCGTTAGCGTGTTACCGGGATTCGAAACTGGGTGTTGATTGGGGTCATCGTCAACCTCGACGAGAATTTCAAGCGTGGCTTCTTGATCCCGGTTTTTCACTGTGAGCACGGTCTTTCCATTTCCCACCAGACGAAGAACCCCATCCTGATTGACAGCGAGGACAGTTTCGTTGGCTGATGTATAGGTGGTCCCTGCAGTTCGACGACGAATGGAACGAATGGTTCCGTCGGAAAATCGCCCAATCACCGGCAATTCAAAGGTCTTGCCTAAGAAGTCCAATTGGTCATACACACGAACTCCTCCAGACCGTCCCAATCGAAGGGGTTTTTCCGTTTGAAAATCAATTTCCAGCAGCGTGGCTTTGGGCTCGATGTGGACCAGTATTTCATCAAAAATGGCCAGTAATTCAACATCCGTTTGCCTTCTTCCCTGTTCAGCCACGGCGAGAAGGCGATAGGATCCCATCGCCTCTCTAGGGACACGAATGATCCCGCCAAAGGGCGGGGTACTTGTTGAAGTAGAGACAAGGGCCAGCTTTTGCTCGACTAACGCCTGGAGCATATCCTCATCCTCCCCATACCAAAAATATTTGACTGCTGTGAGACCAGGGACATCACCCCACTCCAGGGCGACCGTAATACGTTGACCCGCCTGGTGAACACTGGAGGCTTTCGGCTCAATAATTGAGAACGGCCAGGCTGGTTGGGAAGCAAAAAATATGGCTAAAAAGAAAAAGAACCCTAGCAAGGTGTTGAAAAAATCCGCCAGCGGCGGTTTCGGACCGTTGCGTAACCTTCGGGCTCGCAACCATAAAGGATTGCGCCGCTCGCGCCCACATACTCCATATCCACTCCGCGCGCTAGAGCCCCTATAGCCTTGCCAGATGAGCTTTTTTGACCAATTCGCCAAGTGATGCTCTAAGTATTGCGTCATGATAGTCAGGTGTATTGAGGAAAATGTGAAACTCTCAAAAGCCAGCAAAAGACTTTAGGTAGATAAAAAGGCAAGACATACACGTACCTCACGGTAAATCATGGTCATAAAGTATAGAAAACAACCTTGAGAAGGCTTCCGTCAAGTGGCTAACCCTTTCCCGTATTTCTTTTGAAATTCTTGGTTCTGGGCTACCCTTCCCCATCACCGCGAATGAACAGCCTCCAAAAACCTCCCATCGCGAATTCGGCCCCGGAAAGCACCTAGAGAGGCAGAGGTTTTTTATTCCGTATTCAGGGCCCGTTGAATAATTACAGATTTTCGCGATAACCGGTGGTGAGAAGTGGGGATGATTTAATGAAACGGGCTTTCGTGCCCGCGCGACGAGGTCCTTACTAACCTAGGGGATGTAGGCATTTCTGTAACATGCATGAGTAAATTAATAACCCATGGTCATTTGCAGGTGAGGAAAACACTTAGGATTTTAGAGAAAAATGCCACCCGAAAAGTTATTGGATTCTACTCTTTTATTAAGTATCATACTCGCCTCTGGCGTGACCGAGCAGTGCAGCCAACTCCGGGGTTTTCGGCGAGGACTGTTTGAGCGCAGCGAGTTGCGCAGCCGCCCAAGTTGGCGAACCTATCAAGGAACCCAGGTTAAAAATTGCAAACACAATATAGGAGCATGTACATGAAGATTCGAAAGACGCGTCCGGTTTTAATCCTTCCTTGGATTTTGACCAAAACTGCCCTTTTTGCTTGGTGTATTGGGATAATGATTTCCCCAGCATGGGGAGCCTCCCCAACCCAGAAAAAGGGGAAGAAATCTATAAGACCTATTGCGTGAACTGTCACGGGATTCAGGGCAAAGGAGATGGACCCGCTAGCAAAATGCTCACACCAACGCCAGCAAATTTTACCAGCAAGAAAACAAAAGGAAAAGCTGATAAGGAACTCTTAAGTATTATTGGAAATGGGAAACCAAAAACCGCTATGCCTCCCTGGAAAAATTCGCTGTCCAAGGAACAGATACAGGATGTCTTAGCCTATATCCGAACTCTCGAGAAATAAAGATGTAAACGAATGTGTTGGAAAGCAGTTCATCGCACCAGGTGACCTACCTCGTCCTGCCTGGGCATAATTGAGCGTAAAGATAAAACTAGGAAAGAGAATCTAGGAAGTTTTTACAGTACCAAAGTGTAGTCATCTATAGACAATTCAATATTCAAAAAAATTTCAGAACACTTTTTCTTCACAACTCCTCCGTGTCCTTCATTTCTCTTGAATATCTTAAAGGACCAAGGCCGTGCCTTTGCGCCGAGCGACCGCGCGCTCCAATGTGCGAAGAATGAGGGAGAGCGCCTGTTCTTGCTCTTTGCGTTGCCCGTCGGAATCGAAGGGGAAGAAGACCCCTATGCGATCAGGTGTGCGATGTCGAACCGCTGCTGGGATACTCGCCGTATCGCTCCCAAGTTGCAAAATGAGGCTTATCTTGCTGTTCTGCGCAAGGTTAGGACATTTCCCATCTCCAAAATCAAGCAAGGCTCCCCTTGAACCCAGGTTCACACATCGCACCTCCCGCAAAATTTTGTCAGGCCCTACACATTGAGCTTTCATCGGAATACCATTAAGAACAGGGACACGATGTAGTTTCCGACGTTCCTGTTGTCGCCGATCCGTTGGCGGAACAACTGTGTCGGTCGCGATTTCCGTTTCAGGTTCAGGCTCATCCGCAAGCCGTGTTTCTTTCATCGTTCCAGTTGCCGGAGTAGCCATTACCCTAGTCTGTGTTTCTTTTATCGCTGCAGGTGCCGGTGTGGGCTCATCCCTCGTCTGGATTGTGTCCATCGTGATGATGCGAGTAGTGGCTATCGAGCCCCGCCGGGCAAGAGCCCGTTCGAGGGTGCGAAGAATGAGGGAAAGCGCCTGTTCTTCCTTTTCTAGCTCAGGCTCACAGCCAAACGGGAACAGGACGCCAACCGAATCATTCGTTCGATGTCGAATTTCAGCAGGTATGTTGACTGTATCGCTCCCCAGTTGCAAAGCAACGCGTATCTTGCTGTTCAGCGCAAGGTTGGGACATTTCCCGTCTCCAAAATCAAACAAGGCTCCTCTTGAACCTAGGTTCACACATCGCACATCCCGTAAAATGTGGTCTGACGTTTCCATGACAGCTTTGAGGGGGATGCCTTGGAGAATGGGAAGTCGGGGGTATAGCCGTCGATCTTCCTGACGACGGTCTGGATTTTCATTTGATGGAATTTTCGTTGAGGTATACTCAGTGGTCATGTCGGTTTCTAAGCTCGACCAATTTTTCTGGACAAGACCTAAAGACTCATCGTAATCATTCTTACTAAACTTACCTTAAATAATTCTTGGGTCAAGGGAAAAGGCATTTTTCATGCCTAATGCCTTGGCCTGGCGCATGTGGAGCGTGCCGTTGAAGATCAGGTTCCCCATACAGCAATTTTACTGCTCTGCACCCCTGGCATGGTCAATCCAACAAATCCTGCCTCAAAGCCACGGCCTTGATTTGAGCATAGACCTGTTGACCAGGTTGAAGCTGTAACGAAGAGAGGGATTTTCGAGTGATCGTGGCCAAGAGTGGGCAACCTATATCTAATTTGACATCGACAAAGGGCGTCCCAGATTTTATCGTGCCTATTTCCGTTACCGTGGCTTTGAAAATATTCAGCACACTACTTTGAAATGAGGGTGACCCGGTGACAATGCTCACATCTCTAGCCAGAATTTGGACACGCAATTCGTGTCCGACCGGTTGGTCTTGATGCGGAACCAACACATGCCGTCCGCCGAATCCTAATTTGGTGAGGCCAAACTCTGCATCATGTTCTTCCACCGTCGTATCTATCACTGCCCCCACATGACTCTCTTCCATCAATGTCCGTGAATCCATTTTGGAAAACATCTCACTGAGTGGCCCAACCCCCGTGACACGTCCTTCTTTGAGGAGCACTAACGTCTTGGCCAATTGCAGCACCTCCTGCAGGGAATGGCTGACATAAATGATGGGAATGTGTAGTTCTTTATCCAGTCGCTGTATGAACGGCAGGATTTCTCGCTTACGGGTGGCATCCAATGAGCTGAGGGGTTCATCCATGAGCAAAATTTTCGGGCTTGTCAATAAGGCCCGACCGATCGCCACCCTTTGCTGTTCGCCTCCAGACAGAAAATGCGGTCGTCGGTCCAGGAGATGCTGAATACCCAAGATTTCCACGATCTGTTCACTCGAAAATTTTTGTTGATCTTTGGGTGTTCGTTTTAGTCCGTATTCAAGATTGCTTTTTACAGAGAGATGAGGAAAAAGCCGCGGTTCTTGAAACACATACCCGATGGGGCGGTGGGCAATCGGCATAAACTTCCCTTGGCTTTCATCTTGCCAGACTTCCTTGCCAAACTGGACCCTCCCCCTTTTGGATCGTTCGAGTCCCGCTAGGCACCGTAAGAACGTGGTTTTTCCGCATCCAGAAGGTCCGAATATAGCCGTGATCCCTTCAGTGGGAATTTCCACATCCACTTGAAAGTGGAAATTGGGATACTGGATTTCACAGGATGCAGTTAACTGTTTCATGACACGTGAATGGGGAGCCGACGGTTGGCGGTATACACCACCGTTAATATGAGAAAGCTCAGGATCAGGAGAAATCCCGAGAGAAAATGTGCCTGGGTATATTCCAGGACTTCGACATGATCATAAATGGCAATGGAAAGCACTTTCGTCACCCCAGGGATATTTCCTCCCACCATCAACACGACTCCAAATTCTCCTAAGGTATGAGCAAAGCCAAGCACGATGGCACTCAAATATCCCCGAATCGCCATGGGAGAAGCCACGGTTAAAAAGGCATCCCACTTTGAGGCGCGTAACGCCCATGCTGCTTCAAGCGGTTGTTTCCCGACATTTTCAAAAGCGCCATGGAGGGGTTGCACGACAAAAGGTAGAGAATATAAGGACGAAGCAATCACCAAGCCCGTAAACGTAAAGGAGAGGGCGCTTCCGGTCATGGATTGCCAGAATCCTCCAACAACCCCTTGTGGCCCCAGGGCTACGAGCAAATAAAATCCGAGCACGGTTGGGGGCAATACCAACGGCAGCGCGACGATGGCTTCAATGATGCTCTTCCATCGTGATGGCGTATACGCCAACCACCATGCCACTGGTGTTCCCACAATGAGGAGGACCACCACCGTGACTCCTGCTAATTGCAAGGTTAACCACAAGGGTCCCCAATCCATTTCAGGCATATGTATAAATCCTCGTGTTACTCCACTCCATAGCCATATTCCTTGATGATCTTTCGACTGCTCTCGTGTTGAACAAATTGCAGAAAGACTTTCGCCCCTTCTGAGTCTTTGGCTTTCACGAGAAGTACGGCTTGTTGATGTAATGGCTCATAGAAATCTGTCGGGACATCCCACCGACTCCCCTGTCCTTGAATTTTAGGATCTAACACTTGGGACAAGGCGACAAAACCCAATTGGGCATTCTTGGAATACACAAATTGAAACGCCTGTCCAATGTTTTCCCCCCGTACGATTTTGCTTTTCACTCGAGCCCACATGCCCAGAGCTTCTAAGGTTTGCTGTGCGGCTTTTCCATACGGCGCGGTTTTGGGATTGGCCATGGCCAGGTGGGTAAATTGTTGGCTCGACAATACTGGTTTACCATTCCCATTTATCAAAGTGGGATCTCGACTCCACAGCGTGATCCGTCCTTCGGCATAGGTAAATCGAGTTCCCCTTACAGCCAGACCTTCTTGTTCCAGGAGTTGGGGACGGCGTACGTCCGCGGAAAAGAACAAATCGAATGGCGCCCCGTTTCGAATTTGCGCGTATAATTTTCCACTGGACCCCGAACTCATCACGACTGTATGACCCGTGCGTTGTTCAAATTGTTTCACAATAGCTTTAAAGGTCGCGAGAAAATTTGTGGCCACGGCAGCACGAATATCTTCTGCTGCAGCTTGTCCCGGAAAATACAGAACCACCCCTAGGACAATGAGCAGGATTTTACTAAGAGAAATTTTGATGACACTTTGCTCAGAATTATTTAAAAAAACCATAGTTCCCCGCTCGCTTACACTCTGAACTTTGTGAGGAAATAAAAATAATCGGTATCTGTATTTCCTCCTGGTGGCAACCCTGCACTTGCCGGCAATCGATCAAAATAACTCCCTTTGAACCAATGGTTATACCCGGCATCAAACTCCAGATTGTCATTAATTTTCCACTGAGCCTGCATTTCAAGATCATGTCCAAGGTAATTTCCGGATCCTCCCGTGGCATCCCGAAGTCCACTACCCGCAAAGGCACCACGTGAGGTAGCGAGATACCAGAATCGGTGTAGCATCTGGACTTTCCAGCCCTTGGCCGGGGCCACAATTACCCGCCATCCCGGCGAACTGATATTCCTTCGGAAAAATGGACCGAAATTTCCTGTGGCGTTAAACTCAAACCGCCGGCTTGCCCCAAAGAGGGTATCAAACGCTGAGGACTGACTATCGTTTGGGTTCCGGTCTCCACTGGCATAGTCGTAGTGAATCAACAACCGTGGGGACCAAGGGAGGTCGAAAGTATAGCCGAAATCGATATGTTGAAAATGCGCGAAGTGGTCCGTATTCCCGAGTTTCCCTGTCTGTACAACACTCTCGATTTCATAATCCAACCGGCCTTTTGTTGGAATTTCATAGAGACGCATGCCAAACGTGGAAAAGGTTCTTTGTAAATTGAGCGTCGAAAATCGTTGATCATTCAACCCAAAATAATACGCATTGAGGCGTAACCACGGGACTTGATTCGTTTCGCTATAGACTCCCCAGAATACAAACCGTTTTGATTGTTCGTCGAGCTGGACTTGATCGCGGATCACCGGTTCGACCAGAAACGCGCGAATGCGCCAAACCTTGTCTTTGGCCAGTTGCAATGGACACCGTCGAACGCGTTCGTGGTATTGAGGAAATCGTTCCGCGCAATGAGGCGACGGCGGCCGAAATCCATGGTGAGTCGACCCACATGTAGGTCGGTTCGGAGATCGGTTCCTAATACATTGTTCGCCGTTGCAAATACGATTACTTGTAAAATGTCACTTTCATTCCGAATGCTGGCGTTGACAAAGTCAAATTCACTTAGATCGCTAAGATGAACGCGGGAGTCTTGTCCTTCAAAGAGAAATCGAAAAGTCTCCCCATTCACACCAAACCGCACCCGGGTCCGTTGTTGAATCTGTGGATCCGTTCGTCCCAATGGCTGTATGGTTCGCCAGGGATGATCGTAGACTTCAAATCTTGTTCGGTGTTCCACCCCAAGGTCTACCCACTGCGGCAGCTGCATCAATTTTTTTAGATAGCGAATCCACTTCCACTCTTTTTCCCGAATCAACACGGCATCTGCAGATTCGGATAGAGCCCCCTCCCCCATGGACTGCCCCTGACTCCCCGTGGTTTTCTCGACTGTTCCCTTAGAACTTTGCTCAGCGCCCAGGGAGTGGGAAGGGACCTCGTTCCCTAATGCCCCTTCAGGCCCCAGACACATCAACAGCATTAAACATCCCCACCCTACCAGCAACCCTTTCATTCAATAATATTTCCCGTTTCACGTGTGTCATATCCCCCTACGGCTTCCATTTCCATTCGAAACGGGCGACTCACAATGGCATCGAGAAATTGAGATATTCGTGGATGGGTTTTTATAAATTTACTCGGGATGACAAAATCATACCGCTCTTCTTGCAAGGGAATAAAATCTAAACCATGCCATTTCGCTGCCGCCCGCACTCCAATTCCCACCTCGACCTGCTGTTCCGCAATAACCCGCCCAACATCCAAATGGGAATGGGCGACCGACTGATAGCCATGAATGTGCTGAGTAAGTATTCCCTCTTTCTTTAATAATCGATCCAGCAATAGCCGTGCACCCGATCCTGGCTCACGATTCACACATCGAACTCCCTTTTTGACCAGGTCAGAAACCGATCGAATTCGTTTGGGATTTCCGGCTTTGACCATGAGGCCTTGCTCCCATCCGGCAAATCGCACCACGGTATAACTGCCTCCTTTTAAATATTTTTTCATAAAGGGTCGATTAAACTCTCCCGTCACGGGATCCACCACATGAATTCCCGCAATATGTACTTCACCCCGTTGCAACGCTTGGATCGCAGAGAGACTTCCCATGGTCCGGCCCACGATGGTTGAAGTGAAAAAGGATACGTGCAAATGTGCTTCGATTAAAAATATACTTGGATCGCAGCCCGCCACCACAATTTGCTCTTTGATGTCCTTTGGTCGTTTCCATAAATGGACCGCAACAGAATGCTTGTGAGTTTTTGTTTTTTTTTCTTGCTTGCCTCCAAGAATGACTCCATCCGCAGCCAGGGCATAATGTTGATGATCACCCAAAGAAGGCATTGGCATCGCCACGGGGTGATTTCCCACCCAAGCCAATTTTGCACGAACGTTTTCCTGAGGACGTGGAAGCCCCCTGACTAATTCTGCTTGGACGATTTCCCCCTGCTCAGGTAAGGAAAACATATCTTCAACGGTACAACCCAAAGCCTGAGCGAGTTTTAACGAAATTTCCGTACTCGGCAGATAATGTTTCTGTTCTATCGCATATAATCCCTGGCGGGTTAGACCTACGGCCTCGGCTAATTCACCCTGGGAAAACCCACTGGTGCCACGTAGTTGCCGAAGTTGATTCTGAATGTGACCTTCCATCACCGCCCCATCGCTTTGACCGAAACCAACATTTTTATAATGTAAACTATAAATTACATAATAGCAATGATAAATAACCTATATTCCCTTCATGTTCTCATTCCTTACCTATCCACTTTCCTACTACCCTTGAACTGGAACGGCAAGGACTCAAACTTTTTCTTGATGGTGTGCACTGAGATTTATGATTCCCCTACAACGTCAGACAGGTTACAATACAACCATGGACCATCAGTACCGCGTGCAAGGTCTCATTCTTACAATCCCTTTATTCCACTAACTATTTTTATTTTTACACCCTTTTGGAGAATGTTCATGCCTCGAACCCATACGAAATCATCGACCACTCGGGTATCAATCCCCAAAACCCCTCCACAATGGAACCTCACCGATCTTCTCAGCCATCCTCAGAAAGATTTTAATCGCATCCTTGCCACCTTAAACAAACAACTCACCCGCTTGGAGGCTTCCCGAAAAACTCTCACATCCAGCATTTCTTCCAAAAGGTTGCTGGCATGTCTTAAAGTTCTGGACTCCATCACGACCGACACTTCACGCCTGTACGCTTTTGCTCAACTATGGTTTGCTCAAAACACCACAAATCAATCAGCTCGCGCCTTTGAGTCACAAGTACAGGAGCGACTCGCAGCCATTGGAAATCGGTTACTCTTTTTTGATTTGTGGTGGCAAAGCCTAGATAAACAAGCTGTTCAGCGACTCCAGAAACATTCCGGAGATTACCACTACCATTTAGATACGATTTGGCGACTCAAAGATCACACCCTCTCTGAGCCTGAGGAACGGATTCTGAATTTAAAAAACAATACCGGCCGGAACGCCCTTGATTCGATCTATAACATTCACACCAATGGTTTCACCTATAACCTTCGTCTCAAAAACAAGACGTCCAAAGTCAGCCGAGAAGAACTTTCGGCCCATTTTCGGAATTCCTCTGCACGAATACGCCAAGAAGCCTATACGGAGCTCTACCGTGTCTACGAAGGGAATCGGGATATCTTAGGGGAAATCTACAAATCGCTTGTGCTTGATTGGAAAATTGAAGGGATTGATTTACGAAAATACTCCTCACCCATTTCTGTGAGAAATGTCGCGAACGATATTCCTGATCAAGCGGTGAGTGCACTCCTTAAAACTTGCCGGAAAAATGCTTGGATTTTTCAAGAATATTTTCGACTCAAGGCTAGAATTTGTGGTATTAAACCTTTTTCTCGTTTTCACCTCTATGCACCAACCAAATTACCATCATCAAAATTTCCATTCCCACAGGCCGTCAAAACGGTCCTTGAATCCTATGACCAATTTTCCCCTACCCTGGGAAATCATGCTCGGCGCGTTTTTCAGGACAACCATATTGATGCGAAAGTCACGCCTGGGAAGATGGGAGGCGCGTTTTGTTACAGCGTCACGCCTACACTCACGCCCTACGTTCTTTTGAACTACACCGGGGAAACACGGGATGTGGCGACTCTCGCCCATGAACTGGGTCATGCTGTCCACGCCATGATGGCTCAAGACCATACCGTCTTTACCTTTCATTCGACTCTTCCCCTTGCCGAAACGGCTTCAGTCTTTGGAGAACAATTACTCTCTGATGCCCTCCTTCAACAAGAATCTCGGCCCCTGGTTCGACAAAGTTTACTGATGGCTCAACTCGATGACATTTATGCCACCGTACTTCGCCAGGCCTATTTTGTGGAATTTGAAAACCAAGCCCATGCCATGATTGCCAAAGGCGCCACCGTGAATGATCTGGCCTCTACCTATCTTGGGCTCTTGCGAGAACAATTCGGACGAGCGGTTCAGGTTCCCGAGATGTTTCAATGGGAATGGCTTTCGATTCCCCACATTTATCGCAGTCCGTTTTATTGCTATGCCTATAGCTTTGGAAATTTGTTGGTTCTCGCGTTGTTTCAACAATACAAAAAACGGGGAGCTCCTTTTATCCCTCAATACTTGAACCTTCTTGCAACGGGTGGATCGGAAGCGCCTGAAGCCATGCTCAAAAAAGTGGGGGTGAACATTCGGTCAGAGCGATTCTGGCAGGCAGGGTTTAACCGAATTCACACGATGGTGGAAAACTTGGAAAAGACAATCCGGTAATTTGTATGATCTGCCTCTAACATTTATGAAAATGTCAAGAAAATTCCTTCTCCTGCACTTTCTTTCTTGATTTGATGGAGAGGTTGCGCTAGCCTTATGTTTAGCAATTGCCCGTGAATACAGGACTTTGAGGATTTACCGGAGAAAGGTTGTATTATGACTGAACATGCTTACGTCTTAATTAATGTACTTCCAGGACAAACAGCCAATGTCAAAACCCTCCTAGCCGAAATTAAAGAAATTAAACGCATTGATGCCTGCTGGGGTAAACCTGATATTTTTGCTCGGGTCGAAGTCCCTTCCCAGGAAGCCCTAACGAAACTCGTACTCACCCGCATTCATGCCATTGAGGGCGTCTCACAAACCGACACTCATTTAGTGTACGACCTTCAGGAATAATTCCTTCTCCTCCCCTTTTGCCCTTTTGGGTTACTCTCGTTCTTCCTCTATCCTTCATGCCAGAAGGTTGTGCATAGATCACCTTCCCTTACCCACTCTCATATATAGACATACGAAAATCAAGCCATGACGCGGCTCGCCAACTGAGGATCAGACACATATGGGATGGGGTGTTGGGATAGGGAAAAAGGAAAAGAGTTTTAAAAAAGGGAGGAGCTACTGAATCCCTGCTTGACGCTGTTTCCAACGAATATAGGCCACAATATGTTTCACCTGTTCCTTGGTCACGCCTTCAATTTTTGGCATATTCCCAAACTTCCAATGATGGGCACGCACGCCATTTTGTGCTGCTCGATAAAAGGTGATATCGGCATGGTGACTGGGTTCATAGATTTTATGAATCAATGGTGGACCATTATTGGTTCCCGATCCACTTGGCCCATGGCATCTCGAGCAAAATTCATGAAATCGTCCATGGCCTTCCTTAAAGTCTTCAGGAACGTCTTCTGGAGACTCCACCATCATCATGGGCGATTCGCCACCAGAATGTGAAGCTGCTGAATGATTATCTCCCTCCGATGATTGCTGACACCCTCCACCAATTATTACGACAACGCACAAGCCACACGTCACAAAGATATGGCGAATCCAAGATTTTTTAGGTGTCATGAAAGAAAGCATCTTACCCATTCACACTATCAACGTGGGGCTATCAACCATCCCATCTTCTTGATAACAACCACAGAACCAGGCCACCGCTTATGTCGTGTATGGTATTGGATCATCCAGGCCTGCCTCTCTAAATCCCTCGAGACGGATGAGGCAACTATCACATTGTCCGCAAGCCACTCCATTCACATCAGGATCATAACAACTATGCGTCAGGGCAAACGGCACGCCTAATTCCATGCCTTTTTTGATAATCTCTGCTTTGGTCATCATGAGCAATGGAGCTCGGATTTCAATGTCCTTCCCCTCCACCCCACCCTTCATTCCCACCTTTGCCATGTGCGCAAACGCTTCAATAAATTCTGGGCGACAATCTGGATACCCAGAATAATCTCGAATATTAGCCCCAAAGTAAATAGCTGATGCACCCTGAACCTCAGCAAAGGACAAGGCTAACGAGAGAAAGATGATATTTCTTGCTGGGACATAGGTCACAGGAATCCCCTGTTCCCGGTCCTCCTCCGACCGAGATTTCGGTATCTCACCATTCCCCGTTAACGCAGACCCGCCAAAGCCTCCTAAATCGACATCTAGAATTTTATGAGTTCTAGCCTGTAACCAGTGAGCGACCTGTTGTGCTTTTGCAATTTCAATGTGGTGTCGTTGCCCGTACCCCACCGACAATAAGCACAGAGAATACCCCGCTTCCTTGGCGACGGCGGCCGTGACCGTGGAATCCAAGCCACCACTGGCCAACACGACCGCTCTTGGTTGTTCACTTACCATCGGGATCTTCCAAGGCCCCCTATCCAGGATAAGATGAATAGAATGATGGTGTAAACCTTATTAGCCGACATGACAGACGAATCGGAACCCAGCATGTATTTTGTTTGAAATACCAGGTACCTATTATTTTGGCAAGGATTTTACAATCAAACAGGTTGGAAAATATTCAGCAGAAAAGTCCTTTAGTAGCGCCATTGGTCAAGAGGAATTCATAAGACCTAGAGTCTCACCTTTCCTCACCTCTCGCTTACATTCGTTGTTCTCCTCTCTCGATTTTTTCCAGCAATTCACGCTTTGACTGACAGGCCACACATAACGTGGCAAAGGGAAGAGCTTCTAACCGTTTTTCACTAATCTCATCCCCGCAATCCGCACACATCCCATACGATCCTTCTTGAAGCCGTGTGAGAGCATTATCGATAAACTGTCGTTCTTTATTTCTCATTTCTTGAAGAGAAATACCCATTTCTCGTTCAAGATCCAACAGGGCTTGGTCCCCACTATCCATGGCAGATTCTAACCGTCGTTGTTGCTCATCATTGAGGGATTGCCCCAATTGCTCCTGCATGACTTTCATGATTGTGGTTCGCTTATCTGACAAGATCTTTTTTAATTTGGCCTGACGCGCACTCGTTACTTTCATGACTTTTGGAGCAGAGGATTTTGTTGGCATTGGTGGTACTATTTCCTTCTTTGTTTTAGTGACTACTTTTGTTGCGCCTTTTTTGGGCACAATTTTCGTGACGGTTTTTTCACGAGTTTTCACAGGGGTGGATTTCGTCACGGATTTATGTGTGGATTTTACCGCCGGTTTGGCTGCTTTGGAAATTTTGGCTGTCTTGGCAGATTTGGCCGGCCTGACCAGTTTCGTTGGCTTGGTTGGTTTCACTGCTTTAACCTTAGGTGTCGATTTGGCTTTGGTCGTGGTTACGCGAGACGCCTTGCCTGATGCTTTAGATGACGAAACCTTTGAGGAAGATTTCACAACCTTGGCCTTCGATTTTTCACGCCCCTTGGTCGTCTTTCTCGTAGCGACATGTGGTTTTGTCTTGGGCTTCTTAGTCTTTTTGGACATTCGGGACTCCTTTACGGATATCGTATCATCCACAGTCTATGAGCTATGGATCCCTTTTTTCTTCGAGCCGTCTTTCCTTGCCATTTATTGGGGTCGTAAAAATTTCCGGATCTTAGCAGGTCAGGGATAACTCATCAAGGATTGGAGGGGAATTCCCGTTAATTTTTCGCGTCCGCTTAAGTTTAATAATTCCATCAAAAAGGCACACCCAACAATTTCTCCCCCCAGCTGATTGATGAGCTTAACTGTGGCCGCTGCGGTTCCTCCCGTCGCCAATAAATCATCAACGACTAACACCTTTTCCCCCATCTCAATCGCATCTCGGTGAATAGCCAGTGAATTGGACCCATATTCTAAATTATACTTGACTTCGAATACATCGGCGGGCAACTTGCCAGGTTTTCGCACTGGCACAAATCCCGCTTGGAGTCGGCATGCCAAGGGACTCCCAAAAATAAAACCACGAGATTCAATTCCCACCACTTTGTCAATCTGCTGCCCTTGGTACAAATCTACGAGTTCATCAATTATACACTGAAAGGTGGTGGCGTCCTTTAAGAGGGGTGTGATGTCATAAAAAAGAATGCCTGGCTTCGGAAAGTCAGGGACCTC
>CAZKRH010000078.1:0-3026 GCA_964555115.1 uncultured Nitrospiraceae bacterium
CCTATTTCAGCAAAAGTCCAGTAGCGCGTTCGTGTTCTCTGACAGATAAATCCCTACGGAGGTAACGTTTCATCCCTGTTTGATGTGATTCTTTTTTGATGGAACGGTTTTTCATGAAAAAAATTGGGCTACCGAAAATACTATCGAACAAACGTTCCATGACCTTGAATCCGGCAATCAAAACGAAATCGCCATACCGCGATGAAACGAGATATAAATATATTGATGGTTGAAGAAGATCGCTATGAAGTGGATTGCCTAAAAGAAGCGATGACGGTCGGGCAAATTATTTCGGTCAATATTGAGCAGGCCGAGGACGGAAACCAAGCACTTGCCTATCTCCATCAAGAGTATCCGTATCTCGATGTCCCCAAACCCGATCTCATTTTCCTGGATTTAGATTTACCTGGAATGACCGGACAAGAGTTGCTAGATGAGTTGAAGAGTGATGAGACCCTTGCCAGCATCCCAGTGGTCGTACTGACCCAATCGGATCAGGACAAAGAAGCGATAGAAGCCTATTCCTTCGATCGAACTTGTTTCTTCTTCAAAAAACCGGACAGTTGCCAAGGATGGCTCTTGATTTTCAAATGTATTGAGGAGGTGTGGCAAACGGTCGTGCAATTTCCGCTACGCATCGGAGGGTAAACCTTAAGGGGTCCTACTCAATGTCAGCGAACTTTCACCATCACCGGCAGAATAATAAAATATCCGTGTAGGGATAGACAGGAGGGAAGCGAGTCTAAAGATCTGGAGAGTTAACGAAACGCTTTGACGCTCGCGCGATTAGAATCCGGTGCCGATTCCGATACCTCCGCCGAAGCCGCCACCTCCACCGCCGATACCCAAGCTGACTCCGAAACCTTGTCGTTGGTCCTGAGCTTGAGCTTCCCAGACGTGCATGTGTTTAATGACAATGGTGGGATAGCGGTATTCCGTCTTATCGAGGCTGGCGGTCGCGAGGCCCGTCACTTCGCCAACAATGGTAACTTGAGGCTGGTCTGACAAAGTTGCTGGATCAAGGAATGTTTTTTCAAAGGCAAGAAATCGTCCTTGAGAAGACGTGCGCTGGGAAACCGGCCTTTCGGAATCTCCCAAAGGTAGCTGCAACACCTCAATGCGTGTCGTATCCGCGAGCCGCTTGGCTTGAAGCACCTGCCCCCCTAACACAACGACTTTCCCAACATACGCGTCTGGGTTTTCAAGGAGTTGAGCAAATGACACGCTTCTGTCTACTTGTGGAGCAAGTGCCTCAGGAACGGGACTTGGCCCGGTAGCGCAGCCGGATCCGAGAGTAAGACACACAAGCAAGATGCCGAGTCGAACGAAATTCATGGCCGGACTATATCACACCTCCCATAATCTGAAAATAATTTTCACCTCAAGTGCGGAAGTTCCAAATGACAAAAAAACAAGGGTGGAAGACTTGATCACTTATCCTTGACCACTCTGCAGTTTAGCTTCCAATTCACTCCACCGTTCATACAGTTGCGCAACTTGGCGTTCAGCCAACTGCAAGGCATCATACGCATCTTCTAGCTGGATATGATCCGAGACCACGGTCGGATCTTCAACTTTTGCTTGGCACCGTTTTACGACAGACTCGGCTTGGAGAATCTTGGCTTCGAAGGAATCATATTCTTTTTGCTCACGATACGTCAGTTTTTTGGTTGAGGATCCCTTTGATCGGGCATTCGGTAAACGACTTTGATCCTCTTGTTCCTCTGGATTTTTCAACTGTCGCCGATGCCATGTTTCCCATTGCTGATACTCGGCGAACGTCCCATGTGCCCCCTGTCCATCCAATCCTACAAATTGCGTGCACAAGCGCGTCAACATATACCGATCGTGAGTGACTAAAACGAGGGCTCCGGAAAATTCCTGCAAACTTTCCTCCAACACTTCACGCGTCGGAATATCCAAATCATTGGTTGGCTCATCGACAATCAAGACATCCGCAGGTTGCAACATCAGCCGTGCGATTAAGGCCCTCGCCTTTTCCCCGCCCGAGAGAAGTTCCACAGGCAAATCTAATTGCTCTGGCTGAAAGCGAAAGCGCTTGGCCCATGCCGCCAGATGGATGGTGCGATCGCGATAGGTAACGGTATGCCCTGTATCCGATAAAGTTTTGCGCAACGTCTCCTTGGGATTCAATTGTTCACGATGCTGATCAAAATACACCACGTGCAACGCATCGGCATGACTGACAGTTCCTTGATCAGGTTCAATCGTCTTCGCCAACATCTTGAGGAGCGTGGACTTGCCTGACCCATTGTGCCCTAAAATACCCACGGCCATTCCAGGGGACAGGACCAACTCAAAATCATGAAAAAGCTTGATTGAACCAAAAGCCTTAGAAAGATGCTCCGCGGTAATCAACCGCTTAGTTTTCCTTCCCGAACCGACAAAATCAATGGCAGTACCTTCTTGCCGCAATCGAGCCTTGGTCTCCGCCAGTTCTGCTTGCAAGGCATGCGCCGTATTCACACGATACTTCGCCTTGGTGGTTCTCGCCTTGGGTCCGCGCCGAAGCCACTCTTCTTCTCGTCGAACTTTTCCTGCCAGGGCCTGGGCTTGCTGTGCCTGGGTCTCATGATACGCCTCACGCTGATCCAGGAACTCGAGGTATGATCCTTGTATGAGGAGCATCCCTTCAGGGTATCGACTATTGAGTTCGCCAATTTTATTCGTCGCCTGATCCAATAACCACCGATCGTGGCTCACCATGACCCAGGGCCACGGGCTTTGGGCCATAAGTGATTCAAGCCACGCCAACCCATCGAAATCAAGATGATTCGTGGGTTCATCCAACAGCATCATATCCGGCGCTTGCACCCAACCCCAGGCAATCGCCAGGCGTTTTTTCCACCCGCCAGAAAGCGGTCCAACAAGCACGCCACCATGCTCAAACCCTGTCCGCCCTAATACCTCTTGTGTGCGAACCAGACATTCGTCCAGCGGCAAGCCTGCTGACTCACCAGCATGTTCAAGCACTTCAGTCACCGTCGCCTGAGCAGGAAACTCTT
>CAZKRH010000079.1:0-18293 GCA_964555115.1 uncultured Nitrospiraceae bacterium
CGATTTTTCCCTTTCTCGACCTTTATGATTTGCGGCTATATGCCATTGTCCAAGCTTCGTTTTTTGAATGCCTCATCTTGTGTAGTGTGTGTTGTGTGTTATCTTCAGCCCCTCGACAAGTATTTTTTATTCTCTCCTTGAATTCGATTATTCATCTGTTGGTTGATGCTCTTCAGATTAAGTGGGCAAATGGGGTACATCTTTTTGCGCCCTTTTCTTGGAATTTGATGAATGTCGGCTGGTTTTGGCCAGAAAGTATAGTAACCTATGTTCTGACGATTTTTGGGTTGGGATGGGTAGTGTGGGTTATGTGGAAGGTATGGCCAACGACAACCCTATTCAAGAAACCTTCTCCAGGGTCATTAGCCTGGGCTTTTGGCTTGCTGATGGTGTATATGATCTCACCGATATATTTTCTGCAAGGACCGTGGCTCGCCGATAATCATTTTGTCCAAACGATTCAAAATATTGACTACCGAGAAGGGAAACCCATTGAGTTTGATCGTATCTCATATAGTAAAGGATTGGATCAGGACCAAATTCTGACCTGGGCTGATGAGGCCATCGTGGTTGCAGGGCTACGGTCCCCCCAATCTGGCACTGTGTCGATCCGTGGCCACTTTGAGAATTCTAAAACGGTGAATATCCATCAGATCCATGAACATTCCTGGTGGTTTCGCGATGGAGCGTCTTTGCTTGGTCTTAGTCTATTCTTTGTCATATGGATCATCCCAATCTTTACAAAAAGTACAATGATGGCAAAGAAATAATCGCCGTATTTTATTCAGTATTCATCTGACTTGTTGAGAACGAGATCGTTTACTTTGTCTGTGGAGGGCGAAAGATATGCGGCATAATCCTGGCTTTCTTCAGTTAGTGCATATGGCCAAACAATCGATTCGTGAATGTACGGTACAGGATGTGAAAGCACGAATCGATCGGGGAGAATCTTTTCATTTTATCGATATACGAGAGGACCATGAGGTTGCTGGAGGGTATGCCAAAGGGGCTATTCATCTTGGGCGAGGTATTCTTGAGCGCGATATCGAAACTCGAATTCCTGATAAACACGTTCTCTTGGTGTTGTATTGTGGTGGTGGTTACCGGTCTGCCTTAGCGGCGGACAATTTGCAGAAAATGGGTTTTTCCAATGTCGAGTCGATGGATGGGGGAATAAAAGCTTGGAGAGAGGCGGGATATCCTATGGAAGGAAAAACTTAGAGCCATGTGGTGGCCACCGCCCTCTCGGGACATCGATGGCCACCGTACAGCTGATGTTATTTATACCGTCGATCAAACTCTTTGACGACTTCTGAAGTAATATTCAACCCTTTTCGACTATACAGAACAATACGCAAGGTCGAATCGCTGCCCTTATCCACAATCATGGAGAATCCATGTTTTTCAGCGACGGCTTTGGTGGCGGTCTCAATTTTTTTCATGTACTCCATGACCAGTTCTTTTTGTTTGATCCCTAGCTCCTGTTGGAATTCTTGACCTCGTTTTTGATATTCCTGTAATTTTTTTCTAAAGGTTTCTTGTCGTGCTTGTTTTTCTGAATCACTCAGCGAGGAGTTTTCCCGTAATTTTGCCTCAAGACTTTTGAGTTCTGATTCGTCGTTGGCTAATAACTTTTGTCGAACGGTTGCATGTTCTTTCAATGTTTCGAGTGCTCGTTTTCCCGCTCGCGACTTTTCAATGACCTGCTGAGGGTCAATGATTCCCACTTTAAAGGTTGGGGCGGCTAAGACTTGAGCGGAGAGTCCTACTATGCTGAACAAAAGGGTGCAGATCATGATGGGTAAGGTTTTGGAAGACCAGGCAAACTGAGAAGGAAGTTTCATGTGACGACTCTCCATGTGTTTCGGTGTTTCGGATAGATGATTGTGAAAAAAACCAATGCAGGACGTTGTGCTGCGTGGGGTAATTTGAAGTGTCCCAACGACAGGTGATGAGGCTAGCGACCAGCTATGGCGGTGTCCATAATGAACATACGTAGGAAAATGATACCATCGGCGGCTGACTTCATCAACCAATTGACCTTATTTTCCCTCATTTTGTGAATCAGAAGAGATCGGTAAGGATGATTCATTCCGTTAAATTACCAGCGACCGAGTTTTCTTACGGGGTGATCAATGACACATGAACCTTTGGGGCCTTTATTGGTCTGTTTTGGGGATAGTTTAACGGCAGGGTATGTCGTAGGACGACCGGGTGGAATTCCGGGACCCGATCAACCCTATGGGAAATGTTTACAGAAATGGCTTGGCCAAAAAGGAAAAGTCGCCATCACTGGGATTTGTGGTGAGTTAACTGAAGATATGACGAAGCGATTCTTACGTGATGTGGTATTACTGTCTCCAAAATTTGTAGTGATTTTGGGTGGAACCAATGACTTGGGATGGGGATTGGAGCCTGTGATCATCCATCAACATCTTGTGGCCATGTATCAACAAGCCAAGGATGCGGGGATTCAACCTGTTGCGGTGACTGTGCCCTCTCTCTGTGACCCATCCCCAGAAATTGATGGCTTACCTGAACCCGAATCCATCCCTTCTTGGATTCAAACTCATATTGATCAAAGATTGGTCTTAAATACAATGATTCAGGAATCTTCTGCCCATTTGACTATACCATGTGTTGATTTATTTAAAGGAACAGCGGTAGAGCCCTTCCAATTATTGGGGTCTCATTTTTCTTGCGATGGGCTACATTTTAACCAGGCTGGCTATCAACATTTTGCTGAATTGGTGTGGCAAGAAATTTTTGCTGCACAATATTCCCGCGAGTGAGTGTGGTGCTTTTTCTTGAAAAGGAAAAGCCCCTTCTTGGTCCTAACCCTCAACTGCCGTTTCTAGGATGAAGATGAGGATGATGAACCCGAACCTCCCGATTTCGAACTCGAGGAGGACGCACTCGAAGAGGATGAAGTGGACGAAGATGATGAACTAGAACTGTCTGAAGTCGATGGGGTTGAGCCGCCCGATCCAGAATCTCCTGTTTTCGTTTTCGTATCGGAACTGCCCTCTCCCTTTGTCTCTTTAGCCCCTTCCTTTTTTCCCTCGGCAGAACTGTGATCCCCTCCAGCCTTGGGGTCTTTGAGTTTGTTGGAATAATCGGTCACATACCATCCTGTTCCTTTAAACACAATTCCCGGTGCTGAAATAAGTTTGCGAACGGGTTTTCCACATTCTAAGCAATCCTTCACATGTGGATCGGAAAATTTTTGTTGAACTTCAAATTGATGGCCGCAGGTATCACAGGCATATTCATAAATTGGCACGGGTGTCCTCCGAAATAGAGCTCAATTTTCTCACAACTGTTATCTTCAATAACCTCAAATTTCTCAAAGTCAAGGTGATCTGGGTCACAATTAGGTAAGCTCTTGAATAGCTTTCTTCATTCGGTCCATTCCTCGTTGAATGGTATCAAGCGTGGGGGTATAGGAGAGGCGTATGTGGGAAGTGCTTCCAAAGGGTTCACCGGGCACACAAGCGACTTGGGCTTCATCTAAGAGGTAAGCAGCGAGGTCAACGGGGGTTTGGATCACTCCCTTGTTGGATTGTCGTCCCAAAAGCGAAGTCACATTGAGAAAGGCATAAAAAGCCCCAGAGGGTGATGGGCAATGAACCCCATCAATCGCATTGACCAATTTCACCATGAGATTTCGTTTTGGGCTAAGGTCTTCAACCATAGCTGGATACACTTCCGAGGCCCCCTGCAGGGCTGCGGTTGCAGCTTTTTGGGAAATGGAGGTTGGATTGGAGGTACTGTGACTTTGGATGTTGGACATGGCCGAAATAATTTCCGGAGGACCTGCTGCATACCCAATTCTCCATCCGGTCATGGAAAACGCTTTTGAGACTCCATTCACCACGATGGTGTTCTTCAGTAATTCCGGAGACAAAGTAGCAATACTGATATGTTGAACCCCGTCATACAACATTTTTTCATAAATCTCATCCGAGATGATCAAGAGCTTGTGCTGAAGGGCAATGTCTGCAATCGACTCAAGTGTCTTTTGGGTATAGATGGCTCCTGTCGGGTTACAGGGACTATTTAAAAAAATGGCCTTGGTTCGAGGTGAAATGCTGGCCCGTAACGCGTCAGGGTCAATGGCATACTGAGTTGATTCTTCTGTTTGGAGCACAATAGGCGTGGCATCAGCCAGTCGAATCATATCGGGGTAGGAAACCCAGTACGGGGCAGGGATGATGACTTCATCCCCAGCTTCAAAACAGGCTTGGGCGATATTGTACAACGAATGTTTCGCGCCACAGGATACGAGAATTTGAGGCTTTTCATAGGAAAGGCCGAGGTCTTCCTGAAATTTATGAATGATAGCTTCCTTGAGGTCTTCTGTTCCGGAGACAGGAGTGTATCGAGTAAATCCCTCCTGAATCGCGCGTTCGGCTGCACGTTTAATGAATTCTGGCGTATCGCTGGAGGGTTCTCCCACTGAAAAATCTACAACATCAATGCCCTGGGCCTTGAGGCTTTTTGCCTTGGCTGTAATGGTGAGCGTGAGAGATGGTGCAATTTTGGTTGTGCGGTGTGCCAGTTTCATGAATAGGCTTGGGGATAGAGGGTTCGAAGGCGTTCTGCAACTTGGGGATGGACAAAATCTTCTAGGGGACCACCGAGGGAGGCTAATTCTTTGACAATACTCGATGTTAAATAAGAATACTCTTCGCTGGGCATGAGAAACAATGTTTCCACCTGTCCATCAAGTTTTCGATTGAGCAGAGCCATTTGAAATTCGTGTTCAAAGTCGGAAACGGCTCGTAAGCCTCGAATGATGACATGGGCCCCCCTTTGGTGGACAAAATTCACCAGGAGCCCTTCAAATGAGGCAATCTCCACTTGCGGGAACTCTTTGGTCACAATTTTGGCCATGTCTATTCGTTCTGATAGTTCAAGCATCGGTTCCTTTCGTGGATTGGGAGCCACCGCTACGATGAGGTGATCCACGATACCCAAACTGCGTTCAATGATATCGGTATGTCCCTTGGTAATTGGGTCGAATGTTCCTGAATAGACCCCTATTCGCTTGGTCATTTTTTTTGAGGATTCCGATGGGTCAATGTCGTCAAGGTCGTGTCTCCATACCTATAGGAATGTTGTGGGAGGAAGTCGGGGCTGGTCATAGGTGAAATAATTGTGTGGCTTGCATGTTCTATGACGAACAGACCTTCGGGATCAAGCATGTGTTTGATTGATGCATGAGAAAACAATGTGTCCCCTAAAGATAAATTATAGGGTGGGTCGGCAAAAATAATATTGAAAGTTTCAGCCATATGTTTGTCGCCCCAGGTGTGAAGCCAGGCCTCGGTGGTCTGGGCCATGATAACCGATTGATGTTGGACTCCACAGAGTTGCACATTTTCTTTGAGAATATGTAAGGAGTCTTTATGAGACTCTACAAAAATGACCTGTTTGGCCCCACGGCTCAAGGCTTCAATTCCAACTGCCCCAGTTCCCGCATAGAGATCTAAAAATATAGATCCGGGAAGGCGAGGGGAAATAATAGAAAAAAGGGCCTCCCGAACTCTATCGGACGTGGGACGAAGGTGCTCCCCTTGACCTTTTAATGATTTGAGCCGGCGGCCCTTGTGTTGTCCGGCAATTATCCGCATGATACATCAGTTCGTGGGAAACCTTAGCATAATGGAAAAATCAGCAGCAAGCCTAACCTATTGTAAAATCAACAACTTTGTCGGTTCCAGCTATGGCAGTATTTGAATGTATGTAATGGGTTTAATTGGCTAGCTTAATATACGTATATTCATGACAGATTCCTTCATAACAAGGGAATACGATGTGATGTAATGTGGGCAATTCCACCGTATGGCATCTCGAACATCTAAAGCGATTTCAGCCTGGCCCACTTCGGAGCGACCTCGAGAGCGTTTGTTATGTGAAGGGGCAGATGTCCTGACCGATGCGCAACTTGTTGCCATTCTTTTAAGGGTAGGACGTCAAGATTCTACAGCAGTTCAGGTGGCCATTGATATGTTGGATAGGTTAGGAGGCCTTCAGGGCCTTTCTAATCGTGGTCGTGAAGAACTGTGCGGAATTTCCGGGATAGGTCCGGCAAAGGCTGCTCAGATCCTGGCAGCCATTGAACTTGGCAAACGTGTGTTGTCTGCTCCCTTGACCACGGGGGTAAAAATTCAAGGCAGTCGTGATTTATTCCAGCATTATTATCCACGCTTACGGGACCTTCGCCACGAGGTGTTTAAAGCGGTTTTGTTAGATGCCAAACATCGCATCATTCGTGATGTGACTGTGTCGGAGGGGAGTTTGACCTTGAGTATTGTTCATCCTCGGGAAGTGTTTAATCTTGCGGTTCGAGAGTCAGCGGCTGCAATAATTTTCCTCCATAATCACCCGAGCGGGGATCCCCAACCCAGCCCTGAAGATCGAACCCTTACCGCTCGTTTGTTAGCCGCTGGCCAAATCTTGGGTATTCAGGTTTTAGACCACCTGATTATCGGTGACAATTCGTATGTGAGTTTTGCGGATCAGGGTTGGCTCCAAGCACCAACCGAAAATGTGGAGGATGATTAGAGTATTGTTGAATAATGAAAAAATTTCTCGAAAACAGGTTGGTTCTGATATAGACCAAAAACGGTAGGTACCGCAGGGATTATTTCAAAAGGCCGCTTTCTCACCCCACCGGCCCAGGTGGGCCAAGACCCACTCTTTCGCGGGCGAGGCCGCAAGCAGCGAGGCGTACACGTGGGTACGTTGAGCTTTCCGAGCAGCGAACTGCGCGAGAGCGCCAAGTCTGTGAGCCCGAAGGTTGAGAACGCAGCTAGCGGCTTTTTTCAATAATCCCATTTGGTCAGAAGGAGTTGGTTGCAGGATGGCGAATGCCATGAGAGAATTGAGGAAATTTGGAAAGGAACTAGAATGGAAATGGGTAGCTTTCCCCTATGGGTTCATGTAAAAATAACCCTTATTTTCCAATAGGGTAGGAGGTTGACTCTCCTTATGGAGCGAGGTCAATTCAGGGTAACTTTTGAGGGAAAATCTCTGGGGTGTTGAATTTTGGGGATATTCCTTGTTTTGCTGATGACATGACCCTTGAGTAAAGGATGAACTAACCGGTTATGAAATTACAAAAAGAAGAAGTTGAACATGTTGGGAAATTAGCGAGATTGCATTTAACTGAGGATGAGGTCGAGGTCTTCAGTCAACAATTAAGCAGTATATTATCCTATATGGACACTCTGAATGAAATAGATACGGAAGGGATTGAACAGACGGCCTCTGTTCTTGGTCAGACCAACGTGAGTAGAGACGACCTCATTCTTCCCTCCTTGACTCCTGAAAAGGTCATCGCGAATGCTCCGGACAGCCACAATGAGTTCTTTCGGGTCCCTCAAATCATTGCTGATCGGTAAATCGAAAATTTTATAAGGCTACATACAATGCTACGTCAAATGTTACGAGCGAAAATCCATCGGGCCACGGTCACCGATGCTTGTCTGGAATATGAGGGGAGTTTGACGATTGATCCGGAACTGTTAGATGCCGCTGGAATCCTTCCTTATGAATTTGTGATGGTTTCCAACCTCAATAATGGGGAACGGTTTTCTACCTATGCCATCGCGGGGAAGCGTGGTGGAGGGGAGATCGTGTTAAATGGTCCAACGGCGCGCAAAGGAGTTGTTGGCGATCAGGTCATTATTTTTTGTTATGAATACTATCCCGAAGATGAAGCGAAACACCATCAACCTCGGATTATTCAAGTCGATGAGGGAAATCACATTTCCGAGATTGAATAAGGGTCCGTCGTGACGGACCCTAGGTCTGACACCTCGGATGTGAATTAGCGGATTTCAATCCCACGTTCGACATCCATCACCCATTTTCATTCTTCCGTCATGGTATTGAAGGGTTGGCCTGTTTATGGCAGCACTGTTTAAATTCACACTGAAAGAACTTCAAGATAAATTTACTGGTGGGGACATTAGTGCTTTGGATATTGCCCGATCCTATTTTCTCCGCCTGAGTCAGGTGGAGCCTAAGGTCAAGGCGTATGTGACGATTTCAGATAAAGAATCGATTTTCGACCAGGCAGAAGCCTTAGATGCATCCTTACAGGGGTGGCGAAAAACCAAACCGCTGATGGCCATGCCGTTGGCGATTAAAGATAACATCTGTACGGATGGAATACCGACGACTTGTGGCTCAAAAATGTTGAAGTCGTTTGTTCCCCCTTATGATGCCACCGTGTTGGGGGCGATGCATGAGCATCAATTTTTATTGATGGGGAAAACCAATTTGGATGAATTCGCGATGGGTTCTTCAACTGAGCATTCCGCGTTTGGCCCCAGTCGCAACCCCTGGAATTTGAAACATGTGGTGGGTGGGTCAAGTGGCGGGTCGGCCGCAGCCGTGGCTGCCGATGAATGTGTGGCGGCCTTGGGGTCAGATACCGGTGGCTCCATTCGACAACCGGCTGCCTGTTGTGGGGTCGTCGGGTTGAAGCCGACCTACGGTCGTGTTTCTCGCTATGGTCTCGTGGCGTTTGCCTCCTCGCTTGATCAGATCGGGCCTATCACGAAAGATGTCACGGACTGTGCCATTCTGTTAAATGTCTTAGCCGGCCACGACCCTCGCGATTCAACCTCCGCCGAGAGGGCTGTCCCAGATTTTACGAGAATTTTAAAAAAGAAAGATGTCAAAAAGCTCAAAATTGGGATTCCTGATGAGTACTTTGCTGAAGGATTAGACCCTGAGGTCGAACAAGCCGTTCGGAACGCGATTGCGGTGTTCAAAGATTTAGGCGGGGAAATTAAGGAAGTCTCTCTTCCCAGAACTCATGTCGCCATTGCGACCTATTATATCATTGCCACTGCGGAGGCGAGTTCCAATTTAGCTCGATATGATGGTGTGAAGTTTGGGTTGCGGTCATCACAGAAAAAAGATCTTGCGGACATGTATATGAATACTCGGCAGGAAGGGTTTGGTCCAGAAGTGAAACGCCGTATTATGTTAGGAACCTACGCCCTCAGTAGCGGGTATTATGATGCCTATTATGGAAAAGCTCAGGCGGTGCGTACCCTGATCCGCCAAGATTTTGATGAGGTGTTTCAGGATGTGGATTTGTTAGTGGCGCCCGTGATGCCGACCCCCGCCTTTGAAGTTGGTGAGAAAATCGAAGATCCTCTCCAAATGTATCTGTCGGATATGTATACCATCTCAGCAAGTTTAGCTGGCATTCCGGCGATGTCGGTTCCTTGTGGGTTTAGTCAAAAGGGGTTGCCCATTGGGTTACAAATTTTAGGGAGATCGTTTGAAGAAGAAACCATTATTCGAGCTGCGCGAGCCTATGAGCGGGTCACGGATTGGAAAAAAAAGCGGCCGGCTATTCTGATGAAGGGAGTCAATATCACATGATAGAATTTGCCGTAGTGGCTGTGGCTGTAGCGGTAGTTGTGTTAGTGGGGTATGTGGTGCCGACTCTCATTCAGTTACGGCGAACCGTGAGTCAATCAGAGAAATTATTAATTCAATTGAATGCGGAACTACCTAGTCTTCTTCAGGAAGTCAAAGGTACCACGGAAAATGTGCATCACATGACTGCTCAAGCCAAGCAAGGGGTCGATCGTGCGAGTGTGTTGTTGAATGCCATTGGGGAAGTGGGAAAATCAGTCAATCAGGTGCATGGTGCAGTGCGAGGACGAAGTATCACGGTGCTGATGAATGTGGCGAGGTTTATGGCTGGATTGAAGGCCGCATCGTCTGCCGTCAAACAACGGGTGCAAAAGGATAAGGAAGGAGGTGGCTCTCATGTCTGATCATCAGGGTGGTGCATCAGCAGGTAGTGTGGCATTGGCGTTTATGACTGGTGTGTTGTTAGGCGCGACGACGGCATTTTTATTGGCGCCTGAACCAGGCCGTGCTTCACGGGAACGATTACGTCGGGCTGCTCGTCAAACGGGCGACGATTTTCGTGAATTTACGGATAAAGCGACGGGTTCTTGGGAGGAAGCGTGGGACCGGGGTCGAGATTTTGTTCAGGAAGCGTCCTCGGTGGTTCGAGATGCGGTTGATGCTGGCCGAGAGGCGATGCAGCGTGAGCGAGAACCAGAAGTGCGGGAGCCTCATTCGCAACAATGAGTTATGAGGTTGTCATTGGCGTAGAGGTTCATGCACAACTTCTCACTCGGTCCAAGTTATTTTGTGGATGTGGAATTGAATTTGGTTTAAGTCCTAATTCTCGAACCTGCCCCGTGTGTCTTGGTTTGCCTGGTTCCCTGCCTGTTTTGAATCAAGCGGCGGTGGATATGGGGATTCGTGCGGGATTGGCTCTGAATTGTACGATCCGCCAGGCCAACAGATTTGCCAGAAAAAATTACTTTTATCCTGATCTTCCCAAGGGGTACCAAATCTCTCAATATGAGGAACCTATTTGCGAGCACGGGTGGATCGAAATTTCCGTCAATGATACTCCCAAACGTATCAGAATTCGACGAGCGCATTTGGAGGAGGATGCCGGAAAAAATGTGCATTCTGGTGAGGCCCAGGGGAGTTTGGTCGATTTGAATCGAGCGGGTACGCCACTTCTGGAAATTGTGACAGAACCGGATTTGAGTTCGGCTGATGAGGTGGTGGACTATCTGAAGTCGCTCCGAGGTATCTTGATGTATGTGGGTGTGTGCGATGGCAATATGGAGCAGGGAAGCTTTCGGTGTGAGCCGAACCTTTCATTGCGTCCAGTGGGGACTACGACCTTGGGGACCAAAGTGGAGCTGAAGAATATCAATTCCTTTAAATTCGTGAAAGATGCGATTGACTATGAAGTTCGACGACATACAAAAGTGTTAGAGGGCGGCGGAGTGCTTCACCAGGAAACCAGGTTGTGGGATGTGGATCGTGGAGAAACTGCCGTGATGCGTTCCAAAGAGGAAGCGCATGATTACCGATATTTTCCCGATCCTGATCTCATTCCGTTGTCTATTCCGGAGGAGACGATTCAAGACGTACAGGCACAGCTGCCAGAACTTCCTGATGCGAAGTTTGCTCGGTTTGTGAAGGAGTATGGCCTCCCAGACTATGATACAGGAATTCTGACGGCTTCTCGTCCGCTGGCTGATTACTTTGAAGCCTGTGTCTCCTTATTCAACCAACCGAAGACCGTGAGTAATTGGGTGATGGGTGAGCTGTTGCGAGAGTTGCATCAGTCTCAGACAGAAGTGGGTGAGTCTCCCCTTTCTCCAGAAGGACTCGTAGAGCTCTTAGGTCTGGTGGAAGATGGCACCATCAGCTTAAAAGTCGCTCGGGATCTTTTCCCAGAGTTGTACTTAGGAAAGACGTCGGCCTCCGAGCTGATTCAAGCTAAAGGGCTTCAACAGGTTTCCGATGAAGGAGCGCTCGGGGTGATGGTCCAAGACGTGATGGATAATCATGCCAGTCAGGTGGAGCAGTATCGTTCTGGAAAGGATACGGTGCTAGGATTTTTGGTAGGACAAGTGATGAAAGCTTCCGGCGGGAAAGCCAATCCGAAAAAGGTCAATGAATTGTTGCGGGAAGCCTTATCCCCTGTTTCTTCTAATGAATAAGATCTAATGGAGCCGAGGTGAATGGCTCTTGCCACGAGCCGATGACTGTTCTTCATGTAGCGAGGATAAGGGATTTTTGATGAGTGCAATTTCTCAGACGAAAGCTCGGATGATTCTTGATTCTCGAGGGAATCCGACAGTTGAGGTGGATGTGTTCCTTGAGAGTGGGAGTTGGGGCCGTGCGGCTGTTCCTTCTGGTGCCTCGACCGGATCCCGTGAAGCATTTGAGCTCCGCGATGGGGATAAGCGTCATTGGTTAGGCAAGGGTGTGACCAAGGCTATCAAAGCGATTGACAAGACTATTGCACCCAAAGTGAAGGGTCTGAATGCGCTCAACCAAATCGCGGTGGATGCCGCCATGATTGCGTTAGATGGGACCAAAAGGAAATCTCGGTTAGGAGCCAATGCGATCTTGGGCGTATCCTTGGCCGTGGCCCGCGCCGCAGCCATGGACACCAAACAACCGTTGTACCGGTATATTGGAGGAAGTCAGGCCTGTGTCTTGCCCGTTCCCATGATGAACATTATTAATGGTGGGGCGCATGCGGATAATGGGCTTGATATCCAGGAGTTTATGATCATGCCTGTTGGGGCTCGGACCTTTCGGGAAGCCTTAAAGATGGGCACCGAGGTCTTTCATCATTTGAAGGCGTTATTGAAATCTCGTGGATTGAGTACTGCGGTGGGGGATGAGGGAGGATTTGCCCCAGCCCTGAAATCAAATGAAGAGGCGTTGACCCTCATTGTGTCCGCCATTCAAAAAAGCGGGTATCGACCAGGACAGGATATTGCCTTGGCCCTAGACTCCGCCTCAAACGAGTTTTACAAAAAAGGATCCTATGTGTTACAGGCGGATAATCGGAAATCCTATTCAGTTGAAGATATGGTGAAATTGTATACGCGGTTGGTTGATCGCTTCCCGATTGTCTCGATTGAAGATGGATTGTATGAAAATGATTGGAAAGGGTGGAAGCAGCTCACCGATCGTTTAGGCCAGGCCGTTCAATTGGTAGGAGATGATCTGTTTGTGACCAATGTCAAGTATTTATCAAGGGGAATTCGTGAGGGTATCGGAACGGCCATCTTAATTAAGGTCAATCAAATTGGAACGCTGACCGAGACATGCCAAACGATAGAAATGGCCAAACGGGCAGGATATGGCGTGATCGTTTCCCATCGATCAGGTGAAACCGCAGATACCACCATTGCAGATTTATCTGTGGCAATGAATGCCGGGCAAATCAAGACGGGCTCTTTGTCTCGGACTGATCGACTGGCGAAATATAATCAATTGTTACGAATTGAAGAAGAGTTAGGGGCCGCTGCCGTGTATCCTGGAGCTCAGGCTCTTGGCCTCAGGAAAATTGGGAAATGAATCCGAGCCATCGAAACGTAAAACGAGCCTCGTCCTCATTGTACACCCGTGCCTCAAAATCCATGATGGTATGGGGGAGTCTTGTAGTTGGACTGTTTCTCACGGTCTGGATATATCACGCTTCGGGCATTTCCCACTATTTAGACATGCTTGAAAAAGTAAAAGCTCTTGAACATGACATTCAAGAGCTGGAAGAAGGAAATTTTACCTTACGAAAAGATATCAGCTTAGTGGAGCGAGATCCCAAGAAGTTAGAAGAACTGGCCCGTTCTCAATTGGGGCTGGTTCGGAGAAATGAGGTTGTGTATCAATTGGTGGAGCCTAAATAAGGTATGTCAGCAAACGTGGAGGGACTATGATTACTTGATTGGTGTGATAGGGTACGGTGTGGCCTCATCCTTCCTGTCTGTCTCTCTCTCCTTTTTTATTCCTTACAAAATAAGATGATGTAACATGAAAGTTGGCACATTAGTCATTCTGGGTTGTCCCAATGTTGGGAAGTCAACGTTGGTCAATACCTTAGTTGCTCAAAAAATAGCCGCAGTGTCTGATAAGCCGCAAACCACGCGGACACGTATTCTGGGAGTCGTGCATGCCCCAGATACTCAACTGGCCTTGGTGGATACGCCAGGGTTGCACAGGCCTTGGCATCGATTGAATAAACGGATGGTCCAAACAGCCTTGGAGTGTCTCCATGAAGCTGATGTCATTGCCATTATGGTTGACGGGCGCCGGCTCCCTGGAACGGGGGATCAATTTGTGATCGAGCAGGTGGCGTCATTTCTTCGAGAGTTCGAGGATATTCCTGTTTTTTTATTGCTGAATAAAATTGATTTAATAGCGAAACCCAAGGTATTACCGATTCTCCAAGCCTTTCAGAGCCTGTTTGCCTGGAAAGAGATGATTCCGATCTCGGCCAAGTTGGGAGTCAACCTCGATCGATTTCTTGAATTAGCCATTAAAGCACTCCCGGAAGAGTGCGAACGGTATGATGAAGATTTTGTGACGGATCAAACGATGCGCCAACTGGCCGCTGAAATTATTCGTGAAAAAGTTCTTGAACAGACACGAGCAGAGTTACCACATGCGGTGGCTGTCCAAATTGACGAATTTGTGGAAGAAGGTCGTTTAGCTAAAATTGGGGCGACGATTCTTGTGGAAAAAGAGGGCCAAAAGGGTATTGTCATTGGCAAGGGTGGGGGACGGTTAAAAGAGATTGGGACTGCGGCTCGCATAGAAATGGAGCAGGCCTTTGATATGAAGGTCTTTCTCGAGCTGTATGTCAAAGTCAAAGGGATGTGGCGAAATGATGATCAACTGTTAGTGGAATTAGGTTATTAAATGGCGTTGTTACCTTTGTTTAGGACAAAAACTCCAGTGCCACCTCCTTCTTCAGGGAGTGGGACTAGCGAGTCGTTTGATGCGACTCAACGAACGTTTGAGTTGGTCTTGCTCTCGGTCCGTCGACTCCTTGGTCGTGGGGCGATCACGAATTTAAGTAATTTGATTGGTCGTCTTCCTCCCGTAGATATCGCCAGAGTGATGACTCATCTTTCTTCAGTTCAAGATAAGCGGACAGTGTTTGAACTCGTCGAAGGCCATGAGATACAAGGGCAAGTCTTAAGTGAGCTCGATGAAGAAACCATGGGCCAAGTGTTAGAGGAGCTCACCCCAACTGAGATTGCCTGGCTCTTACGAAATTTAGCCAATGATGATGTGGCTGACATTTTGGGTATTTTAGAAGAGGAGCGAGCACAGGAAATCCTGCCTCTCTTAACTTCTGAAGAGTCCCATGAAGTCGCGCACTTGTTGTCCTATCCGAAGGGGACGGCGGGAAGTCTGATGACGACGGAATATTTTTCGCTTCCGGAAGATACGACCGCTCAAGAAGCTCTTCATCAATTACAGCAGGCGACCAAAGCCGAGACCGTCTTTTATATTTATGGTACGGATGACCAAGATCATTTGACCGGAGTCCTGTCGTTACGGGATTTACTCAATGTGGCTCCCACTTCCCCCCTCAAGGCATTTTTGACTAGGAACCCTGTGAGTGTAACCGTCGATACTGATCATAAGGAGGTGGCTCGTCAGGTCGCGAATTATAACCTCTTGGCGATTCCGGTCGTGAATGGGCAAGGCGGATTAGTGGGGATCATTACGGTTGATGATGTCATTGATGTCATTCAAGAGGAAGATACCAAAGACATGCTGAAGTTGGCTGGAGGGGTGGAGGAAGATGCGTTTCGCTTTTCCTCGGGGCTTGCAGCCGTGAGATTTCGATTGCCCTGGTTATTTACCAATCTCCTGGGGAGTTTCGTCACCGGGATGATTTTGTGGTATTTTCGATTGACGATCCAAGAGGTGGTGGCCATTGTGACGTTTATTCCTGTGATTGCCGCCATGGGAGGCAATGTGGGATTGCAATCGTCAACCCTCATTATCAGGGGTTTAGCCACGGGTCGGGTAGAACCCAGTGATCTGTGGATTGTGTTGTTTCGGGAATTACGAATTGGGCTGCTTTTAGGTGTCATATGTGGGACCCTGTTGACCTTGGCAGGCTGGGTGTTCCACGGAGGTCTTGTGTTGGGATTGGTGGTGGGGATTTCCCTTCTGGTGGCGTTTCTTGTTTCAACCGGAATGGCAACCATTGCTCCCCTTTTTCTCAAGCGTTTTCATATTGATCCGGCGGTGGCCGCTGGGCCATTTGTCACGACTGCGAATGATATTACAGGAGTGACCATCTATTTAAGTTTGGCCACCCTCATGCTCGAGCATCTGAGATAGGAAAATCTCTCAAGTGAGCACAAGGTTTGCTTTAAGTTGGAGATTCAGATTGTTCTTCTGAGCCCATGTCGATTTTTCATACTCAGGCCATTACCTTAAAAAGCCAACGATGGGGCGAAGCGGATAGAATTGTCACATTTTATACGTGGCGATTTGGAAAAATGAGAGGGGTGGCTCGAGAGGCTAGGAAGATGAAAAGTCGTTTTGGTGGATGTCTCGAGCCATTTTTTCATACACATCTGACAGGATATGAAAAGGGACAGGATCCCCTATGTCGAATAAATCAAGTCGATGTTCAAGAAAGTTTTTGGGGATTACGGACAAGTCTCGAGCATATGGGAGCGGCTGCCAGTCTGGTGAATCTCGTGATGGGATTAGCACCTGATCGTGACTCAGATCCTGCACTCTTTCAATTGCTGTTAAAAGGTCTTGGTGAGTTAGAGCAAGCTCAGGATCCCGCCCTTATCGCCTTAATCTTTCAAATCCTCGTTCTTGGACACACGGGATTCCGTCCACAAGTTGATCAATGTGCGGCTTGTGGAAAATCTTGCCAGGCGAAGACCGCGATGTTTTCTCCCAAAGCAGGAGGACGGGTCTGTTCCGGGTGTGAAGGGAACAGAAAGGAAGATGGAATCGTCCTGTCTACAGGAAGTCTGGCCTTTATTCAGCAGGTAAGACTGTTCGATAATTCAGCCGTGTCCAGTTTGAAAGCCACAGGTCAGATCCGCATGGAAGTCCAGAATGCGATAGAGTCGTATATTCAGGTCGTGCTTGAAAAACCTATAATTACTTCACGGCGATGGGCGACAGAGATGGTAGGATCTACCCAAGATAAAGGTGGCGGCATGTTATGAGATCAGGGAACCATGCAGTCACAGAGAGCTGAATGTTAGAACGTAGTTGAAAGTAGGTGGTGCGATGAGTGAAGAATCTTTGTCTCCCCGTGATATGAATTGGCTTGAGAAGGGAGTCTTTGGGATTGAATGGAGTGACGGACATCAAGGGGTCTATCCTATTCGATATTTGAGACTACATTGTCCTTGTGCCGGGTGTACAGATGAATGGACAGGTGAATTGAAAATCAAGCCAGATAATGTGCCTCTCTTGATCATGTTAAAGGATATTGAACCAGTTGGTCGCTATGCCCTGAGATTTCTGTGGAGTGATGGTCATGATACAGGTATTTATACATTTCCTAACCTACGCAAAATGTGCCAATGTCTCGAATGTCATCCTGAACTGAAAGATCAATCGTCCTCCAAACCTCGAAGTCGTACGCTTATGTGATTGATTTTTTCTCTCATTCCTGAAATTGCAATTTTTTCTCCTTCCCTGTTTTTCTCCTTCCATTTTTTTTAAGAAGTGACTCTAGCTGGCAGCCCGTACAACAATATAATCCATATTACTTGAGTGTTTATGTATTCTCACTACACCCAAAAGAAATCGAGTATGCTCATGAGACAAATTAATCCACAAGTATTATCGGTTTGAAAAATAGGATGAAGGTTACAGTGAGATGTTAGGATGGAGAGGGGGAATAGTCTGGTGTAGTAGAAGAAAAACTTTTCGTCGTGGACTTAGGGGTTGTATAAATGTCTCGAAGAGAATTATGTGCTTGTTTGACGTAATAGGAATAGGAGGGTTCGGGATATTTGGCCACAATGGAGCTGAAGAGTTGATAAGCTGATTCGGGTTTTCCTTGTTTGAGAGCAACCTGTCCTGCGTGCAGAGTACATGATGCGGCAAGGGACTTCGGGTCAATAGCCAAACGAGATATGGGTTTTGATGTCAGATTAACCAAAAATTCTGGAATAGGGAGGGAGGACTCTTCAGCCGACACAGGGATAGGAGCGTTTTCTAATCGAGAAATAATATTCTCAATTTCGGACAGGTTTTCAGTATTCATGCAGGAAGTATGATCTTCGATATAACCTTCAAAAGCCACTTGATCAATCAATGATTCTCCTTGAGGAGTTTGTTGGAACAGGGTGCACCCGGTGAGACCCAATACAACCAAACAAGGACCTAGTATCTTGAACACACTATGAGGCGCTGGTGGAATAAAAATCATATATTTTTTACCTAAGAAATACTATCTATATTTTAAAGAATGAAACTTTACTCAGCTAATAAAAGTACTTTATAAGCAATAGGTATGCCATTGGATGAATGGATAAAAACCATTGTGAATATCACTATAACAGGAATGCAAGGGTAAGGTGCTTGTTGTATATATCCAACGATTCTGTGGGTTTTGGTCTTCACCAAGGCCCCCCAGTAGCTAGGAGCCTGTCTGATATAAGGGATCGTCCCGAGAGGGTGCTGGTTTGAGGCAGATTTTTCGATCGTTTGAGACGAATAGTGGTGACTATTTAACGAAAATGATCGGAAAAGATGGCCAAATCCAGCGCAATCGCAGTAGATCCCTCATGTCGGACAGGCTCCTAACGCCGATGTCGCCTACCAAGAGTATCATTTTCATACAGGGCGAAGAGTTTTTTTGTTTCAGGGTGAATTGATTTTCCTGATTTAGACGAAATATTTTGAGAGGTAAATAA
>CAZKRH010000080.1:0-2054 GCA_964555115.1 uncultured Nitrospiraceae bacterium
TGAATGGCTGCAATATTGTCATCAGAAGGAACGAGGGTATTCAAGTGCATGAGTCCCCAGGAGTAGCGTGAAAAATCTATAGATTTTTTCTATAATAGTAACAAGTGTTTATGGTGTATGTTTCTAAAATGGTTGGTGTAACAATGTCTGAACAAACCAAAAAGGATACCCGGTTTAAAACCTTTTGGTATCATCGAAAACTTCGATATTGGCTACATAAGCATCCCATTCGTTCATTGGGAGATCGAGAGGAACCTGAGGTCATTCGGTTGGAAGTGGAATCTGGCTATGAACCTAATGAGAAACCTCCCATTCGCATTTTTGTTGGAACCGAAACGGAACAATTTCGGGCAGAACGGGTATTCGTGTGGTCCATTAAACAAGTTCGAGATCCTTCAAGGATCTATGAAATTTACTTGATGAAAAATCTCAAAGGTTTCGATCGAACGGAGTGGAAAACTGGATTTGCTCATTATCGATATGCCATTCCCACATTGGCAGGAGAAAGAGGGCGAGCCATCTATAATGATGTGGATCAAGTGTATTTGTCAGATCCAGCAGAATTATTTGACAGTGATATGGAAGGCGCGAGCATGTTGGCTATTTCGCCTCGAGAGACATCTGTTATGCTCATTGATTGCGAAAAAATGAAGACTCATTGGGCCATGGACGATTTGTATTCTGGTAAGAAACATCCTTATTTTCAGGACATCGTCGTGAGTCAGAACTTATGGAAACCATTGGCCAGGGAATGGAATAGTCGAGATTGGGATGCTCCAGTGTCTGAGGCCAAATGTTGGCATCTAACGACGATTCATACTCAACCTTGGAAGCCCTTTCCAGATCAGCTTCGGTATGCTCCCCACCCTGACGGAGAAGTTTGGTTACGAATGGAACATGATGCTGATGAGGCTGGTTTCATGCTTTTTTCAAAAGAGAAGCCTAGTCGCCGATTTGGCGAATTGCTTGATTTATATCGCATTTTGCATAAAGAAGGGGAAGCCAGCAGTGGACTGCCTCCCGAGAAAACATTCGATGGACGCATGTTGAGAAGAAATATTGGCCCTATTCAACTCCTCATTCAAAAAACCGGGAGTAAAACCGTCCTGGAATATGGGTCTGGAAAAGGACAATTTTATGAGCCATACGAGGATGAATCATTGAAGGGGAGATACAGAAGCCATCCAGCTTGGCCTGGGGTAAAGGTTATTTGCTATGACCCTGGGTATGAACCTTTCGCAGAGCCCTATGAGGGGTCGGCAGATGGTGTGATTAGTATGGATGTTCTCGAACACATCCCAGAGGAGGATATTGCATGGGTTCTTAATGAAATCTTTCGGTCAGCCAATCGTTTTGTCTATGTGGTGGCGGCATGTTATCCAGCAGAAAAAATCCTACGAAATGGAGAAAATGCTCATTGTACGCTTGAATCTCCAGAGTGGTGGCGAGGGCAGGTGGAATTGATTGCTCGATGTTATCCGGACATTCATTGGGTTTTAATCTGTGACCAGAAAAGAGTAATTGGTAATCGGTGCCTTTGGAAAAGTCGTGCCAAATTCTCTTCAATGAGTCTTTCCTCCTGATGACGTTTTAAGTTAGTCACTCATTGAATTTATAACAATGTCTTTAATTTCAGAACCTAAATTGAAGTCAGACAGAAGGATAAGATGACCCTGTTCTTTCTGGAAGAAAGAAGCATGGGTTTTTCCCTCACGATTTGTCCTTCCTACCAAAAAAACTCCTCCATCCTTTAATGTTGAAATAAGGCAACTCACGGCCTTTGCAATCAATTCGTTGGAAAAGTATTTTTTATTGAGGACGTTCATGCATCTGACGAAATCAAATTGAATGTCAAGGGTGCTCTGTTGAAAAATATCATAATGAATAAAATTGAGATTTGGGCTTTTTAGGCGATCTATGGTTTTGGGATTTAATAAAAGGAGTTCCGTTGCGTCAGCCATGTCAGAAATCTTCCATTGAAAAAGATAACTCATCCATTTGGAAAGAAAGTATTTTGGCGTGGCAGTGGGACTAATGTACATCCCCAGTGCGTC
>CAZKRH010000081.1:0-4358 GCA_964555115.1 uncultured Nitrospiraceae bacterium
AGAAGTGGGTGGAATGGCGGCAGAAGTGGAGGATGAATCCTTGGAGATTGTCAGAGTGATCGATCCTGAGGAACACCAGATCAATGTTGACTAATGGTTCAGAGGCAAAGGAGAAATCAGTTGAAGGGAAAATAGGTTACACAATTCCCAGTTTTTGCAGGGCAAATTCAGGAGAGACTAAATTCCGTTTCAACCCGAGGACTTTAGGTTCCATCCCCATTGCCAGACCAAGGAGCTGAGGGAGATGCAGGATGGGAAGGTCAATCGAGGTGTTCTGGAGTTTGGCGGCTTTCGATTGCATGCCATCCAAATTGAGATGACACAGCGGACAGGGTGTGACCATGATGTCAGCGCCATGATCTTTGGCGTCGCCAGTATGATCGGCAACCATTCGAAGCGAGTTGGGTTCATTGATGGTGAGAATGGGAAATCCACAACAGCGGGTCTTGCCAGGAAAGTCCACGACCTCGGCGCCCAGGATGCTGATCACGCGTTCCAACGAAGTCGCGCGCGTGGGATGTTCACCAAACTCGAGTGCCTCAGTGGGTCGTTGGAGATAACAGCCGTAAAAAGGGGCTGCCCGTAACCCAGTTAACGGTCTGGTGATGTGACGGCGAATTTCTTCTTCCCCAATATCTTCTAATAATGCCCACACGAAGTGGCGGATTTGTGTAGTACCTTGATAGTGGAGCCCCTCTTCTGCCAAATCCTCATTAATTTTTGCCAGGTACTCTGAATCTGTCGTCAACCGTTGGTTGGCCTGGCTCATGACGCCTTGGCAGGTACTGCAGATTGTCATGATCGGGAGCCCCTGTCGCTCCGCTAAGGCAAAGGTTCGCGCATTAATGGTATCGCCTAACCGTTGATCTTTCTCTTGTAATACGCCGGCGCCGGTGCAAGCGGCTGTGGTCATTTCTTCTAACTCGATCCCGATCTTGGGATAGACCTGCATGACTGATTGATAGAGCTCAGGACATGCGCCTTTTGAGACGCATCCGGGAAAGAAAGCATATTTCAAGATGACTTCTCCCTTCGTGAAAAGAGTCGACGAATATGGTGGATGCCTGGGATGGGGCGATGCAATGGACCAGAGACGGGAACCTTACCATGTAGAACTGACTGAATGATGAGGGGAATCATGCCCACCAATCGTCCAATGTATTGTATCCCAAATGTGCGGAGGGCGAGCATGGGTTCATCCAATTGCCCTTTTTCTCGAACGATATCCGTGAAGACTTCCGCGTGGCGCGAACCACAAGTAGAGGGAACCTCGGCCGCCATGCCCTTGGTCCGCAATGACATAATCCGATCCATCGGATCCACGTCTTTCGGGCAGACCTGAATGCATTCCATACACCGAGTGCAATCCCACATGCCTCCGGGTTCATTCAAGGATTCCAGTCGTTGTTGGGTTTGGCCATCACGAGGGTCAGCGACAAAACGATACGCTTTTGCCAATGCGGCTGGTCCCACGAATTTTTTATCCACCTCTAACACAGTACAATCCGATACGCACACACCACACATGATACAACTCATGACGCCAGAAAGATGACTCATGGCTTCGGCAGGTGCAATAAATTCTGCCTGAGGAATGGGCCCCTGGGGTTGCAGCCAGGGTTGGACTTGCCGAATCTTTTCCCAAAATGAACCCATATCCGTCACGAGATCTTTGATCACCGGCATATTGTTCATGGGTTCTACCTGAATGGGTTTCCCCTCTTCGGCCATGGCGATAACTTTGGTCTTACAGGCGAGTACGGCATCATCCATGTCTTCTTTAGCCGAATCGGCACACTTGGCAATATGTTCACCCGTCGCTGGATTATAAGAATTAAATGTCTTGCCCGAACGAGCGGGAACCCATTTTCCCCCAATGAAGTTGTGATACACCTGTTCCATAGTCGCCTCCTGTTGTCCCTGATACTGAGATTTTTCGGTCATTTTCTTTTCAAAATTAAAAGAAACTTCAGCCAATTCGAGGCAATCACCCGCATTCTCTAACGTCTCACATAGAGAGGTTGGTGGCCGTTAGCATCCTTTTTCTTCCCTACTTACAATTTACAACTCAAAATGGGGATGGGCAAACGATCTTTGGCCAGGATGGGGAGGAATATTCGAGGCTTGACAAATAATCCTGTTACTCCACTCTTACGGAAAATGAGATTCGCCATGAAGAGATGTATACTGAGAAAAGACAGGCACCACGAAACAGACTAACCACCTCATTTAATTAACAATTTTCTATTATTTTGATCTACATGAATCCTTCTCATCCACACATTCCTCCTAGAAGAACCTTGTAAATATGAAATCGAGCTACGAATATGATGTCGTCGTCATGGGCGCCGGCCTCGCGGGTATGCGTGCGGCATTGGCCGCCCATGAACAGGGGGTCACAGTGGCCTTGATCACGAAAGTTCATCCTGTCCGCAGTCATTCCAATGCGGCGCAAGGTGGGATCAATGCAGCGCTTACCGATCGAGGCGATGCTTGGGAAGACCATGCCTTTGAAACCGTCAAAGGAAGTGATTACCTAGGTGACCAAGATGCCGTGGAAGTGCTCGCTCAAGAGGCCGGCCAAGACATATTGGCTTTAGAGCATATGGGTGTCATCTTCCATCGGAATGAGGAAGGGAAACTTGGGACTCGCCGGTTCGGTGGGCAAAAACGAGCCAGAACGTTTTTTGTCTCAGACTTTACCGGCCAGGCCATGTTGCATGTCTTGTTTGAACAGGCCCTTCACGCCAACATTCCCGTGTTTGAGGAATGGTTTGTCACCTCCCTGGTCAAAAATGATCGGGGAGAATGTGCCGGACTCGTGGCATTTGACATGCGAACGGGGAAGTTCGCATTCCTGAGAGCTAAAGCGGTGATCGTGGCCGCCGGAGGTCTGGGGCGAGTCTATGAACCCACCACCAACGCGCTCATCTGTACCGGAGATGGGATGGCGTTAGCCTATCGACTTGGGGCCCCGCTCATGGACATGGAAATGGTTCAATACCATCCCACGACCTTAAAAGGAAAAGGCTTGCTCATCACCGAAGCCGCCAGAGGGGAAGGAGCCTATCTGATCAATAAAATGGGGGACCGGTTCATGGAATGGTATGCCCCGAGTATGATGGAATTGGCCTCTCGAGACGTGGTTTGTCGCGCCGAACAAATCGAAATTAATGAAGGGCGAGGAATTAATGGCTGTGTGTTATTGGATTGCCGCCACCTCGGCAAACGATTTATCCAAGAGCGGCTTCCCCAAATCAATGCAGAAGCCAAAACCTTTGCCAACATTGATCTCACAGAGGAACCCATCCCCATCAAACCCGGGATGCATTATCAAATGGGAGGGATCAAAACAGATGTGCATGGACGCTGTTGGGATATTCACGGAAAATGGGAAGGCGTCCCTGGACTTTTTGCGGCGGGTGAAGCCGCCTGTGTCAGTCTCCATGGAGGAAATCGGTTAGGGGCGAACTCCCTGCTTGATACCATTGTGTTTGGACGACGAACCGGAACGTGTGCGGCGAACTTGGCCAAGGAAACTACCCATTCTTCCATTTCTGAAAATGTGATCGCCCCGGATCAGCAATTGATTGCACATATTTTGCAGCGAACGAATAGTCCGGACTCAGTCGCGAGCATTCGGTTGGACATGGGTAAAACCATGCATAAACATCTCTCGGTGTTTCGAGACCAAGAAGGCATGGAGACGGCCCGCCGCACGGTTGTTCAATTACAAGAGCGGTGGAGAACCGTGGCCGTCAAAGATAAAGGAAAGGTGTTTAACACCGGACTCATCGCCGCCTTAGAACTTGGCTTTATGTTGGATTGTGCCGAAACCATCATTATGGGAGCGCTCACGAGAAAAGAAAGTCGAGGGGCCCATTTTCGAATCGACTATTTAGAACGGGACGATGAACAATGGCTGAAACATATTCTACTTTACCAACAAAAAGATGGACCACCACGTGAAGACTATCTTCCCGTCCGGATTACCCAATGGGAACCACAAACCCGCGTATACTAATGCAGACCACCTTTCGCATTCGTCGACTCAATCCTGAAACGGAACATCCCACTCCCTATTTCCAGGAATACCACCTCGACCTTGAACACTCGGATTCTATTCTGGATGGATTGATTAAAATCCGGGAAACGTTAGACGACTCCCTGGCGCTTCGCTGTTCCTGTCGGGGAGCCATATGCGGATCATGTGGTATGCGCATCAATGGACATGCCGCACTCGCCTGTAAGACCAAAGTGATCGCCATGGCCGAAGAGGGGAAACCCATTCAGGTAGAATCCATGAACAATATGCCGGTGATCAAAGATCTCGTGACGGATATGGGTTCATTTTGGGA